>CAMLKV010000436.1 GCA_946480635.1 uncultured Flavobacterium sp. | reverse complement strand
AATTTTAGAAAAGGAAAACAATAAACAAAAATGGGAGTAATCATGGAAATCAATTATAAAGAAGAAGACAGATATTATCAGGCAAAAAAGAAGGTCGAGAATATAAAAGGGTTTTATGGTAATTTAGTTTCCTATATAGGTGTTAATATATTTTTGATTTTTATCAATTTATACACAACGCCAAATCATTTATGGTTTTACTGGCCGTTAATTTGGTGGGGACTGGGAGTTGTTTTTCATGGTCTAAAGGTTTTTGAAGTTTTTCCGGGCTTTGGCAAAGACTGGGAGGAAAGAAAAATCAAAGAGCTTATGGATAAGGAAAAAGAGAATAGAAATAAATGGCAGTAACTTTAAATCAGTATAAAAATGGGGCGTTTTAGAACACGTATGTACGAGGAATATCGACAAGGTTTATATTATTGTCAATATTTTTATCATCATTTCAAATTTGAATAGAGATTTTATTGGGAATAGTTTTGAAGCGAGTGGTTTGTTTGATTTTCATACCTATTCAACAGCCTTTTATTGGGGCATTGCTATAGTGATTCACGCATTTACAGCGTTCGGACCTGATTTGTTTTTTAATAGCGACTGGGAACAAAAGAAAATCAGGAAATATATGGACAAAGAAACTTCCGATACCAATAAATGGGAATGATATTAAATTATTTTTTAATTTTTTTCAGTTTAGTAAATGACCACATTAATTATAGAAGACGAAAAACCAGCTGCAAGATTATTACAACGAAAGCTTGAAAAACTCGAGATAACTGTAGAAACAATGTTACATTCCGTTGAAGAATCTATCGATTGGTTTGGCAATCACGAACATCCCGATTTAATTTTTCTGGATATTCAGCTTTCGGATGGGTTATCGTTTGAAATTTTTGAAAAAATAGACATTAAAAGCGCGATTATTTTTACAACTGCTTATGATGAATATGCTTTAAAAGCATTTAAACTAAATAGTATTGATTATCTTTTAAAGCCAATTGATGAAGATGAATTAGAAGTGGCTGTCACTAAATTTAAAACGCGTCTGCCGAAGTCGAATTCAGACAATCAAAACCTGCAGCTAGATTTCGAACAGATTCGAAAAATGCTTTCCAACCCTTTTGAAAAGAATTATAAAAAACGGTTTACAGTTAAAATTGGACAGCATTTTATTCGTCTCATTGAGTTATATAACAATGACGAATGTTTTTTTAGTGAAAACAAAGGGACTTATATCCATACTTTCGATAATCGAAATTATTTAATCGATTCGACTTTAGAAATTCTGGAACAGGAATTAGATATGAAAGATTTCTTCCGCGTAAGCAGAAAATATATAATACCGCTTCAGGCCATCAAAGAAATTCAGTTATATACCAATTCTCGTTTAAAAGTAATTTTACCTACTTATAAAGAAGATGAGGTTATTGTAAGCCGTGAAAAAGTTCAGGATTTTAAGAGTTGGCTGGATTAGGTTTTTTAGCTTCCAAAATCATATAAAACTGAATTCCGAATAGGATAGAAGCAAGTACAAGATGTATTGCCTGGCTTCCTATTGGGAAATCAAAATACGCCATTGCCATACCGGTCAGGACTTCAATTCCAATGATGTAAAGGACCCATTTTTGCTTTGAAAAGCCTAAACCTAATTTGGTGTTTTTAACGTACAAGTATAAATTAACGAACAATACCAATACAGAGAAGGATCTGTGAACGTAGAATGTAATTGATGGATCCTGAAGCCAGAGGATACTTGCAGTTAAGCCGTTTTTTATCTGCTCATCCACAAACTGGCGTACTTGTGTACCAATTGCAACCTGTATTAAAGTTAGTAAAAGCCATAATCATATGAACGGTTATTTTTATTGGATTCAACACAGAGTAAACCACTTTTGCTCCTAACCATCCCTGAAAACCCATTAAAAAAACTACCAGCCAGGAAAGCAGTGTGATTTTTTTATTTTCTTTCCAAAATTTAAATGATGCAATTGCCATTACAAAACATCCAATCCCTGCCAAGGCACCGGTCAGGCGATTGATATATTCAATCCAGGTGTGTAAAGGATTAAAAATGGCGTAATCGTGTTTGGTATATTTCTCCCAATGAGAAGCATCAAAAGCTGTTTGAGTTGTGAAATTATCTTTAGCCACTAAAAGTGTCTCATCTTTAATAATTACCTGCCCTTTTTCAAAAGCGCGATTTGGAGCCCAGGTTAATTCTTTTACATCCGTTGGGGGAATATAATAACCAAAACATTTTGGCCAATCCGGACAGCCCATGCCGGAACCGGTCATACGAACTAAAGCTCCTGCAACAATTACTAAATAAACTAAGACTAATGCTGTTTTTGCGATTGTAGGGAAATGTTTTTTCATTCTGTTCCGATTAATTCGATTTCGTTTTGTTTTTTTGTTTTTGAAATTCTTTTTAGATAGAATTTCAATATATATAAATTTGTTAAAAAGCTGAAAGGAAATGTTATGGCTGCAAAATAATTCTGAAAGTGTTA
>CAMLKV010000435.1 GCA_946480635.1 uncultured Flavobacterium sp. | reverse complement strand
GAAGCTAAGGCAAAAGCTGAAGAAGCCGCACGATTAAAAGCAGAGCAAGATCGTTTAGCTAAAGAGAAAGCCGATGAGGCAGCAAGATTAAAAGCAGAAGCTGATGCAAAAGCTAAGGCAGATGCTGAAAGATTAGCAAATGAAAAAGCAGAAGCAGCACGTTTGGCTAAAGAAAAAGCCGATGAAGCAGCACGATTAAAAGCAGAAGCAGAGGCAAAAGCTAAAGCAGATGCTGAAAGACTAGCAAATGAAAAAGCAGAAGCTGCAAGATTAGCTAAAGAGAAAGCAGATGCAGAGGCAAAAGCAAAAGCAGATGCAGAAGCTGAAAGACTTCGTAAAGAAGCTGAAGCAAAAGCAAGACTTGAAGCAGCTAAAACAGCAGAAGATAAAGAACTTGATAACTTAACTCAAGTAATTGACGATTCTAAAAAATACCAAACCGAATCTTTAAATAAGTTCGAGAATATGGTAAACGAGAAAGCTAGAGAGTTATCTGAATTACGTAAAGAAAATGACTTGTCTGAGCAAGGAATTGCAACTACTCAAAAAGAAGTTGAATTCCAAAGTGGTGCTGCAGCAAATAGAGCATTAGAAGCCTTAAAAGCTGAAATTAATGAAAATGCTAAAAACCAAGCATCAAGAATTAAGGAATTTGAAGCATTGGCCGCTGAAAGATTGAAAAAAGTTCCAGGTAAAAACGACTTGTTAAATCAATCGTATGCTAGAACATTAGAACAATTAAAAGCCGAAAAAATAGCTTCTGACAAACAAAATGCTCAATTGTTAGCCAGATTGGATCAAATTAAGAGTGAAATTGAGGTTGAGAAAAAACGTCGTATCAAGCGTGCAACATTTGATAGCAACCAAACTAAATATATAAAAGACAGAGCAACGTTAAAACAAATTAAAGAAACAACATCGCCAACAGGACAAACGTATACCCCTGCAGATTTTGATTTTGGAGACGAAGATCAAGCAAACATGCAAATTATTAAAAATATTGACAATGCTGAAGGAGGTTTCTATTTAGTTGTAGCTGCTCATAAAGACGAAGCAAAACGTGATGCATTTATCAAGAAAGCAATTCAGGCTGGTCAAACCAACATTGATTTCTTCTATAATGTAGCAACAGGAACATATTATATTTATTATCAAAAATTCTCTGAAATTCAAGATGCAACATCAGCACTTGAAAATAAAGGAAACAAAGCAATTAATGCTAAAATGGTAATTGTGAAAATTGAGAAATAACAAGAAAATACGTTAACAGATAATTATATTTTAAAAAAGAGTCATAAAAAAATGTTAACTACGTAAAAAATAAATAAATTTATTGCACCAAAACTAAAACGTAACCTTATGAAATTAAAACAACATGTACTTATCGTTTTAATGATTATTCTAGGCAGCTTAGGAACCTACGCCCAAGTTGCTGTGCCTTTTACACAAAGGTTAGCTGGAGGTAGTGTGAAGATTAAAGGAGATATTGTATTCGTTGGTAACAACATTACAAATCGTGCTCCTGCTGCCACACCTTCAGATGCGAATACTCCTTACAATGGAACAGCCAATAACAATGGTTTAAATTTCGAGTATATCGATGTAGATGGAGACCCCTCAACATTTAGTTCGAGTACTGCTAATTTAAACATTGCAACAAGCTGTAAAAGGATTGTATATGCAGGTCTATACTGGACTGCAACATACCCTTTTGAGCGTTCAGGACCAGGAGGAGATGGCACATCTTCAAACTATACAGGTTCACCAAGAAACAATTCATGGAATCAAGTGAAGTTTAAAGTTCCTGGAGGAACCTATGTAGATTTAACTGCAGATAATGCAGCTGACCCGCCTGGTGATGAGGATAGCATTATTTTTGACGGTTTTAATGCTGCTAATCCGAGTAATTCGTTTTATGCAGCTCCTTATGTTTGTTATAAAAACGTAACAAGTCTTGTACAAGCATTAGCCAATGCAAATGGTACTTATGCAGTAGCAAATCAAAGAGCAGCTCGCGGTATTCGTCCTGACGGAATTTCGAGCGGTTGGTCATTGGTAGTAATTTATGAAAGTCCAACTTTACCAAGTAAGTATATTTCAGTTTTTGATGGTTATGCAAATATTTATGATGGAATCAATGCTGCAAATGCTGTTGATTTTACAGTAAATGGTTTCCAAACTTTACCTGCACCAATACCTGTAAGAGCTCGTATTGGAGTCTCTACATTAGAAGGAGATTATAGTTTAACAAATGATAGATTTAGAATTAAAGCGAATTCGGTTGCTGGTTTTACTACATTATCAAATGCAGTTAATCCTGCTGATAACTTTTTTAACGGTTCAATTAGTACCAATGGTGCAATAGTAACCACAAGGAATCCGAATAGTACTAATACATTAGGTTATGATTTAGATATTGTTAATGTAAATAATCCATCAAATAGTGTCATCCCTAACGGTGAAACTGGAGCAACGCTTCGTGTTACAACAAATGGCGATGCTTACGG
>CAMLKV010000434.1 GCA_946480635.1 uncultured Flavobacterium sp. | reverse complement strand
TCGGATGAAAGAGAAAGCAAAGATTAATATTAAAATAAGTAAATGAGAAATCCGACTAGATATTTTATAATTACTTTACTCCTTCTTTCTATAAGTTGCAAAAAAGAAAACAATTCAAAATTTATAAAAAAAAATACATCTATCAATTTTGATACAATAGAAAAACTAAAATTAAATAGAGGCACTCTAACTATGAAAAGTGGAAGATTTAAAGAATATGATACTTATTCTTGGTGTTCACTAATTTACAAAGGCACTTTTCCTGCCTGGATTAAAGATCAAAATAAACCTGATTTTTCTTTTAATGAATATAAATTTGAGCCTAATATATCTGACATCGAGATTCCTTATGTGATATTTAAACGGAAAAATGAAAATTACTTTTTCATAATAAAACAAAAAGACACTTTGAAATTTAAAATTGAAGAAGAATAATCCGGCATACAAACCAGTCGGATTCATGCTTCTTTTGTATTGAAAATTATACTTCTTATTAACAAAAAAACATTAAAAATTTCATAGAAAAAACTTTTACAACGTATTAAAATTCTTATTTTTATTGCCTTGTAAAAAATATCGTATGAAATTACCTTTTATAGAAATAATTGAAGCCACATCCAGTGATCCTAATTTGTTGATGTGGAAATTCAGGGACGAAGACAAAGAAATAAAAAACGGAGCTAAATTAACGGTACGCGAAAGCCAGCAGGCAATGCTATTAAACGAAGGGCAGCTTGCCGATGTTTTTTCTCCGGGACTTCACACCCTGTCAACAGAAAATATTCCTATTTTAAGTTCTCTCAAAGGATGGAAATACGGATTTGAAAGTCCGTTTAAAGTTGATGTTTATTTTTTCAATACCCATCAATTCATCAACAACAAATGGGGAATTGTCCATTTGCTTCAAATTTTATTTTCTTTTGGAAGTTTCGATATCAGAATCGTTGATGTTGCCAAATTCTTCCGTCAATATGCCGGGACTTTTGAACAGCTGACTATTTTTGAACTCCAAAACCAATTAAGGGATTTTGTAGCACCTAAGTTTGGAGAAGTTCTGGCAAATGAAAACATTAGCATTACAGATGTTGCCGGAAACATTACGCAATTAGGCCAAAAAATAGAACCGTATCTAAAACCTTATTTTCTTCAGTTCGGAATTGAATTGACTCAATTTGTAATCACCAGCGTAACATTACCGGAAGAAGTTACCGCCCATTACGATAAAATCACCAATATGAATATGGTAACCGATATGGATAAATTTACCAGATTCAACACCGCAACAGCCATTGGTGAAAAAGGAACGGCAATGCACGATGCTACCCAAAATGCCTTAAGCATGGGAATTCTTTTAAACCAACTGCAGCAAAACAAAGAAACTCCAAAAGAAGAACCGAAAGACGACCTGACTTCTAAACTTCAAAAACTGAAATCTTTATTTGATGCCGGTTTAATCGAAGAAGATGAATTTAAAACCAAGAAATCCGAATTATTAAGCCAATTGTAATGGAAGAGAAAAAAGTGACTTCGTTTCTGGATAAACTGAAAGAAAAGGCGCAAAAACAAACCAATTATGGAGGCGAAACTGAAATAACCGATGCACAAATGAGCCTCAGAGACTGCCCAAATTGTGGCGCCGGAAGAGCCAAACAAGATGGAGTAACAAATTGTGCCTACTGCGGATTTGAGTTCATACAAGTAAAACTTACAGATGGGTTTTACATTAAAAAAGAAGATAATTCAATTTAAAATAATAAACGTGTTCGGACTATTTAATAAAGAAAAAGATGAAGAAGCCATCCCTGAATGGTATGCAGAACTTCAGGAATCACAGCAAAGATGGTTTTCTTTTTTAGAAAAACTGGAAATCAAAATGGAAGAACTGGCAGCAGCTGCCATTCCCGAATTGAAACAGCTTTTACAGGAAGATGAAGATCTTTACAAAAGAACTTTTCACAGAGTATATTCGGGTGTAAATGGCCAGTTAAAAAACATCCGGGAAAAAGCCAGGGATACTTACGAAGAAAAAATACAAAATACTTATTACGATCTTAATTCCCAGGTTTCTGTCCTCAGCAAACATCATAATGTGCTTACTGACCAAAAAATTCTCAATGAGTTTGAAGCCATTAAGGATAAATTCAGCTGTAAACAATGCGGAGGAAATATAACTATTGATAAGATTTTTTTAATAGAGACTTATATCCCATGTCCGTATTGTCAATCTCAAAATACTTTTGCTCCGAGCACACAGGCCAGAATGTTACAAAATATTGCGCGGGGCCTTGCCGAGCAACGAACAGTTCATTTATACGAAGCTTTTGAAACTGAAAACAACAAAGAACGTGAATTGTATCACCAGCGTCATGAATTAAGCCTGAGCAAAATCCATGAAAAAGACAGTAAAGTTCTTAATGATATCAAAATCAAAATGGACCAGCTTGAAAATGACAGGCAAAATGTAATAGAAAATGCTCCAAAATTATATCAGGTTTATGTAAGAGCCATGT
>CAMLKV010000433.1 GCA_946480635.1 uncultured Flavobacterium sp. | reverse complement strand
CGCGTAACAATAAATCTTTCAACGAAAAGTTTTACCCGGTTTATCGTGCATTGAAAGCCCTGGCCATCAATGCCATATTTGATGGAGAAATTATTGTGGTAGATAATTTTTCGCAAGATGATAGTTGTCAAATGATAAAGCAACGATTTCCTGGTGTAAAACTGATTGAAAATGAAGTCAATTATGGATTTCCTAAAGGAAATAATATAGGTGTTGCAGAAGCTAAAGGGGAATATATCTGTATTCTAAATCCCGATACTGTTGTCGCTGAAGATACTTTTGAAAAAGTCTTACAGTTTGTTAAAACTAAAACCGATTTAGGTATTGTTGGTTGTAAACTCATCGACGGGACTGGAAATTTTCTCCCCGAATGTAAGCGTGGTGTGCCAACACCTTGGGTGGCACTGACTAAAATTTTTAGTTTATATAAACTCTTTCCAAAATCATCCCTTTTTAATAAATATTATGCGCAACATTTATCTGAAAATGAATCAGGTGAAGTTGATATTCTTGTAGGTGCTTTTATGGTTATGAAGCGTGAGTTGTATTTGCAAGTAGGGGGGTTTGATGAAAACTGCTTTATGTATTCAGATGATATTGATTTGAGTCATCTGGTTAAAAAAGCAGGTTTTAAAAATTATTATTTCCATGAAACGTCTGTGATACATTATAAAGGAGAAAGTACTGTTCGTGATGAAAAATACGTCAAGAGATTTAGTGAAGCAATGCAGTTTTTCTATAAAAAGCATTTTGGTGGTTCATGGTTTTTTAATGTGTTTATGAAAATTGGAATTTTCTTTTTCGTTTTGTTTAAAAAGAATCAACAAAAAGAGAATAAAAGAAATGTTAGCTCGTATTTAATTATTTCCGAGGAAGACAGCTTTAAAGAATTTTTTGATAAACTTACAAAAGTTCAAAAAATGAATAATAATAATCTTTATGAAATGTCTGCTGACTCAGAAGTAGTTTTAGACAACAATAGTTATTCATTTAAAGATATAATCGCCTTTATTGAAAACAATAGAAACAAAGGATATACTTTTAAGATAATACCACAATCGACTAACTATATGATTGGTAGTAATAACGCAAACGATATAGGTGAAGTAATAAATTTAACAAAAATTGATTGATTCGTGGTGTATCGAACAAAAAAATGTTAATTTTGCAAACCAAATAAAGAAACACAACTTTAGTTTAAAAATATGGCAAAGTTTGAATTGAAATTACCCAAAATGGGAGAAAGCGTTGCAGAAGCAACCGTAACAAACTGGTTAAAAAATGTAGGTGACAAAATAGAACAAGATGAAGCTGTTCTTGAAATCGCTACAGATAAAGTAGATAGCGAAGTGCCTTCAGAAGTATCTGGAACACTTGTTGAGATATTATTCCAAAAAGATGATGTGGTGCAAGTTGGTCAAACAATTGCTATCATTGAAACAGAAGGAGGAGCTGTTGTAACAGAAGCTCCAAAAACAGAAACGGCATCAACTCCAGTTGCAGAAGTTGCTAAAATTGTTGAAGTAGCAAAAGAAACTGCTGCTCCTGCAGATTTCTCATCTTCAGATAAGTTTTTCTCTCCATTAGTAAAAAATATTGCAGCTGCAGAAGGAATTTCTTTAGCTGAATTAGAATCTATTCAAGGTTCTGGTAAAGATGGTCGTGTAAATAAAGAAGACTTATTAAATTATATTAAAAATAGAGGTGCTAAGCCTGTTGCAGAAGCTCAAAAAGTAGTTGTAGCTCCAGTTCAAACATCAACTCAAGCGGTTCCGGTATCAGTAAACGGTGCTGACGAAGTTGTTGAAATGGACAGAATGCGTAAATTGATTTCAAAATACATGGTGGAATCAGTACAAACTTCTGCTCACGTACAATCATTCATTGAAGTAGATGTGACAAACATCGTAAAATGGAGAGATAAAGTGAAGAATGCTTTCGAAAAGAGAGAAGGAGAAAAGTTGACTTTCACTCCAATCTTTATGGAAGCTGTTGCTAAAGCGTTAAGAGATTTCCCTGGACATTTCAGTAGAAGGAGAATATATCGTTAAAAAGAAAAATATCAACTTAGGTATGGCTGCCGCTTTACCAAATGGAAACTTGATTGTGCCTGTAATTAAAAATGCAGATCAATTAAACTTAGTGGGTATGGCAAAAGCGGTTAACGATTTAGGAAACCGTGCAAAAGCTGGAAAATTAAAACCAGACGATACTCAAGGTGGTACTTATACAGTAACGAATGTTGGTACTTTTGGTTCAGTTTTCGGAACGCCAATTATCAATCAACCACAAGTAGGTATTTTAGCTTTAGGGGCTATCAGAAAAGTTCCAGCGGTTATTGAAACTCCAGAAGGGGACTTCATTGGAATTCGTCAAAAAATGTTCTTATCACACTCTTACGATCATAGAGTTGTTGATGGTGCTTTAGGAGGAAGCTTCGTTAAACGAGTTGCTGATTACCTTGAGGCTTGGGATATTAATATAGATATATAAAATTTAAAAAATTATTTAT
>CAMLKV010000432.1 GCA_946480635.1 uncultured Flavobacterium sp. | reverse complement strand
ACAAGCGGCGTCCAATCGAAACCGCTCCACGTACCGTTACATCATAACTTCCAAATTCCTCACGGGCAATTTTCGATGCTGAATAAACCGATGCTCCCGCTTCTGACACCACAAAAACCTGAACTGGTTTGTCGAAAGCAATTTTTTTGATAAAAAATTCGGTTTCACGACTTGCCGTTCCGTTTCCGATGGAAATCGCTTCAATATTATACGCATTTACCATTGATTTAACTTTTTTCATCGCCATGGTTGTCTCGTTTTGAGGTGCGTGGGGGAAAATGGTTTCGTTGTACAACAAATCACCTTTTTCATCCAGACAAACCACTTTGCAACCCGTTCTAAATCCAGGATCAATAGCTAAAATACGTTTCTCACCCAATGGTGGCGCCAACAATAACTGACTCAAATTCCCCGCAAATACATCAATCGCTTTGATATCAGCCTTTTCTTTTGCTTCCTGTAAGGTTTCATTTGAAATCGCAGGTTCCAGTAAACGTTTGTAACTGTCTTTGATGGCCAATTCCAAATGTTCGGTGGTATCGTTATTCGATTTGATAATGTTATCTTCAATGAATGAAATAGCTTCTTCTTTTTCAATTTCTACATTCAGTTTGACAAAACCTTCAGCTTCAGCTCTCAACATCGCCAATAAACGGTGGGAAGGCGCTTTACTGATTGGTTCCGCCCAATCGAAATACTGTGAAAATTTTTGAGCTGCTTCATCGTCTTTTTTGGTTTTAACCACTTTTGTAGTGATTTCCGCTTTGCGCTGAAACATACGTCGCAAATTTTTACGGATATAGATGTTCTCATTGATCCACTCGGCAATGATATCACGTGCGCCTTGTAACGCTTCGTCTTCATTGGCTACTTTATCATTAAGATATTTAGAAGCAATGATCTCAATATCGTCATTGTGTTGGGACATAATGATTTTCGCCAAAGGTTCCAATCCGTTTTCACGGGCGGTATCCGCTTTGGTTTTCTTTTTCTTTTTATACGGAAGGTATAAATCCTCTATTTCTTGTAAATCAAAACTGTTTTCAATTTTTGATTTTAGTTCAGGTGTCAAGGCGTTTTGTTCTTCTATTGATTTTAAAATACTTTCTTTACGCTTTACAATTTCGTCGTATTGCTTGTTAAGTTTTGCGATTTGCTCAATCACTACCTCATCCAGATTTCCTGTTTTATCTTTACGGTAACGCGCAATAAAGGGAATCGTACAATCTTCTGAAAGCAATTGTAAGGTTGCTTCTATGTTTTTGGAAGCAGTCGAAATCGTTTTTAAAATGTATTCTAAATTTGTCATTTTTTGAAATAAAATAAGGATGCTAAAATAGTATCTTTGCCGCAATTTTAAGAAATGAATATCATATTACTTTACATTTTCTGCATTAATATTTTGACGACTGGTTTATTTGGAATCGATAAATTTCTGGCTATAAAAAATAAACGACGAATACCAGAAAAAGATTTGTTGGCTTTTAGTTTTATAGGAGGTGCAATCGGTGGACTTTTAGGAATGTTTGTTTTTAACCACAAAGTTTCTAAAGGAAGTTTTTTATGGAAATTTGCTTTCATTCTTCTTGCTCAAATCACTCTATTCGTTTTTATGAGAATCTAATTTGATTTATAATTCCGTTTCATAAAATTCAAAGCCGCTTCCATAATTTCTCCCATCGACTTCGCGTTTTTAAAGTTTTTATCTTTGGTGAATTCGTAGGTTTCTTTTTTCAATTGTTCCAAATGAAGAGTTGGAGACAACTTCATTGATTTCATTACAGATAATAAATCAGTTAAGCGTTCTTCAGAATCTGCTAAACGTTTTACTAATAATGATCGTTCTTCGTTTTGGTATTGATCAATAGAATCGGGTTCTAATTTCTCTTTTACCAATTCGGTAAACTGAAAATTTTCTTTAAAAAGATGTGGTTTGTATAATTTGAAATTGCCCTCATAACATTGTTGATCAAAATCGATAGCGCGAATTTTATAAACAATGTGATCGTAATCGTACGTTGGAATTACTACAAAATTATACGATCGCATATCTCCTAACAAACCTATCATACAGCGCTCGTTGAATTTTACAAACTCTTTGGCTATTTGAGCTTTTTCTGCTTCTGTACATTTTTGCAAGTGTTCTTTTAGAAAAACATCTCCAGGAATTCCCACAATATGTTCTTCGATTAATGTACTTTCATAGACCAAAAAATTAATACGATTAGGCGATAAAATGTGTTCTAATTCCAACCCGAAAATACGCGAAGCGTCGGCTTTTTTGATGTAAAAATGTGTGTAATTATCATTAAGTATGTTTCTGACCTTTACTCTAAAGGGTTTTGAATTTCCAAATCCACAATAATCAATATAATCGACTGTAAGGTGTTTCAAAACTCTTTCATCACCATCGGAATGCAGTAAGGTGTATATTTTTTTTAAACTTAAATCAATTTCATTTCTATCAAATTCATTGTAAAAAACGCGCAACCAAAGTGTGTCTTCCCCTTTTTGGTC
>CAMLKV010000431.1 GCA_946480635.1 uncultured Flavobacterium sp. | reverse complement strand
TATTGGAATAGGATGATAATTGAAAAACAAAAACTCAGTTAATCTTTATAGATTTTCTGGGTTTTTATTTATTTACTATGCAAAATATTTTATTAAAAATGTGGTTCAAGTGCTGCTAAAATTTCGGTAATTGAAAAATAAGCCCCACAGACAAATTCATCAGCAGCTCCATAATATATAGTAAGTTTATCTCCTTCTACAACATGGCCATTAGTAAAAACAACATGGCCAAAAAAACCACTCAATTCATAATTTTCCTGTGGCATCATGATTGGCTCCAGTGTTCGGGCAATTATTTTTGAAGGGTTTTCCAAATCCATTAAAAAAGCACCCAGACAATATTGATGTTCTGCATTTGCACCATGATAAATTTCGAGCCATCCCTTATTGGTTTTAATTGGCGAAGCTCCGGCACCAACTCTTGCACTGTCCCAGAGTCCTTTTCTGGTCCCTAAAAGAAATTGATGATTTCCCCAATGAATACCATCAGGGGATTCTGCCAGCCAAATAAAATTACCTCCAATCTGTGGACTTGATGGGCGATGCAACGCATAAAATTTGCCGTTTATTTTTTCTTCAAAAATGGCACAATCTTTATTATGTGGAGGAAATATCATGCCTTTTGTATCAAAATTTTTCCAGTCTCTCGTCGTGCGCAATCCAACCCCAACTCCATTGCTGGAAACTGCTGTATAAGTAATGTAATAAGTACCTTCTAAATAGCTAACTCTGGCATCTTCTATTCCAAACTGTTCTAAAACACCGGATCCCATAAGTGGATGAATATTTTCAGGAGTATAAAAATGAATTCCATCGTCAGAACATAAAATTCGTAAATGCGAAAGAGTAGTGAGGTAGTCAAGACCTTTATATTGAATTACTCTGGGATCTGTAGCTACCAATTCAGGATCATTTAAAGGTATTTCTATAATCTCTACTTTCCCAAAAGCATTGATTATGGGAAAGAAAATCACACCTTCTTTTTGTGAAATACACTCTGCTACTCGTACTAAGAGCCATGTTTTGCCTTCAAATACAAAAACGCCGGGATTTAAAAGACTGATAATTTGTAAGTCAGGACTGCTTGGAGGCAAGTCTTTTGGCATTAAAAGTGGATTTTCAGGAAATCTGTGGGCAATATCACTCATAATTTATTTTTATATTTAGTTACCTAAAAAAATGTCTTGCAGTGTATTCAATACAATGTAATAATTAAACTAAAGAAAATGATTTCATAAAATATTATGGTTTTATTATAAAATTTTCATTGGGAAATCCATTGTGATATTAAAATGGCAACTTTATAAGTGGGTTTCAATCGTAATAACCAAATCCAAATTATCCTCATTTGTAGTAATATCAGTCGGTAATTTTATTTTAAAGTGACGGATTAATGAAATTAATCATTACAAAATTAAAGGTAGCATTTTATAGTTAAACAATGCTGTTTCTTTAAGGTGTTTAAAATCAAGTTATAAGGAATATGTTTTTTTGTATCTTTAAGATGTTGGATTGGATGTTAATTCAAGAATAATTCCTAATATGTTTTAAGTATAAAATTTTTAATATAGATTTTATCTATGAAAGTAGATTGATATAATATAGATTGTATATAAAGTTTCTCAGTTGACTTTGTAATTTAGTAATTCGGTTAAATAATAAAAATCAAAAAAATAAAACATGGAAAATCAATCAAATGACATTAGTAAATGCCCTTTTCATAATGGCAGTATGGACAAGGCAGCAGCATCAGGAACAAAAAATCGTGACTGGTGGCCAAATCAGCTGAAAGTAAATATCCTTCGACAGAATTCTCCTTTATCAGATCCACTGGGAAATAATTTTAATTATGCCGAAGCCTTTAAAAGTCTTGATCTCGAAGCGGTAAAAAAAGATTTACATGATTTGATGACTGACTCACAAGATTGGTGGCCAGCAGATTTTGGTCACTATGGAGGTTTATTTATTCGAATGGCATGGCACAGCGCAGGAACCTATCGCGTACATGATGGACGGGGCGGAGCCGGTGCAGGCCAACAGCGTTTTGCTCCTTTAAACAGCTGGCCGGATAATGTAAGCCTTGACAAAGCCAGAAGACTTTTATGGCCTATCAAACAAAAATATGGGCAAAAAATTTCCTGGGCAGATCTAATGATATTAACCGGAAATGTTGCTTTAGAATCTATGGGTTTTAAAACATTTGGCTTTGCCGGAGGGCGTGCAGATGTATGGGAACCGGATGAATCGGTTTATTGGGGTTCTGAAACTGCATGGCTGGGTGGAGATGAACGTTATAATGATGGTTCAGAAGGAGTACCAAAAGACCATGGGGTTGTATCATCTGATGATAATGCAGATGGACAAGTTCATACAAGAAATCTTGAAAAACCTCTTGCAGCAGTACAAATGGGACTTATATATGTAAATCCTGAAGGCCCGGATGGCAACCCCGATCCAATTCTGGCTGCCAAAGATATACGGGATACTTTTGGCCGTATGGCAATGGATGACGAAGAAACT
>CAMLKV010000430.1 GCA_946480635.1 uncultured Flavobacterium sp. | reverse complement strand
ATGACAGGAGAGATTACCCTTCGTGGAAAAGTTTTTCCTGTTGGCGGAATTAAAGAGAAAATTCTAGCTGCAAAAAGAGCTGGTATTAAAGAAATTATTTTGTGCCATGAAAATAAAAGCGATATTGACGAAATAAAAGCGGAATATTTAGAAGGTCTGACTTTTCATTATGTAAAAGAAATGAGCGAAGTTTTGACTTTGGCTTTGACAGATCAGAATGTAAAAAATGCCAAAACATTGAAATAAACTTTAAGTTGAACTCTAATAATTATAAAATTCCAAATTCCAAACTGAAACATCAGGCTGGAGTTTGGAATTTTAACTTTTAAGAACATGAAAGTAGTTCCTCAGCTTTTATATCAGCATAAAAATGTTAGAAAAATAATGGTAGACGGCCTGTCTTGTATTGTTCATAAAACACTGGACACCATAGATGTTAATACAGATCATTATGTGTCGTCTCATGTTTTGTCAGTTGTTTTAAAGGGAAAATTAAATATTGAAACGTATTACGAAGAAGAAAGGTTTTCTGTTGGCCAGAATCAATTGGTTTTTATACCAAAAGGCAGATATATGATTTCTGATGTTCTGCCTGAAAATGACGAATTTGAAGCTGTTTTTTACTTTTTTGAAGAAGAAATTATTAATCTATTTTTAGCCGATATTAAACCAATATGTACTTCATTTTCAAATCCTTCTTTGTTGCTGAATTATTCCGAAAACATTCGGGTTTTTACCGAATCAATACTGAAGGTATATACTGAAAATGCAAATAAAGAAGTTACAAAGCTAAAACTTTTAGAATTATTGTATTTGATTTATAATTCACCACAGCAGGATCATTTAATTCAAATTTTACTTTCCTTAAATGAAAAAAAGAAAAGAAACCTGGAAGAATTAATGTTGGAAAACTTTGATAAACCTTTATCTGTTGAGGATTATGCTTTTTTAGCAGGAAGAAGTATTTCTTCTTTCAACAGGGACTTTCAAAGAAAATTTGAAATGCCTCCTAAAAAATGGATTATAAAAAAACGTCTTGAAAAAGCTGTTGGACTTTTAACCTCTGCAAATTTAAATATTGAACAAATCTCTGTAGAAGTGGGCTACGAAAATGTTTCTTATTTTATTGCTTTGTTCGGAAAGCAATTTGGTATTTCCCCAAAACAATTTCTTATAAAAAAAAGAACTGATAAACTTCTGAACGAATATTGATACTTTCGAAAATAATCTAAATTTTGTTCTTTTCCACAGTTTTATTTTTGCTCAAAAATATAAAACTACAAAAAATGAGTAAAGTAAAAGCTAGTCAAATATCTGAAGATATAGTAAATCTTGATGCTGAAAAGGTATGGAAGAAAATAGTCAGTTTTGGTGGAACGGAGAAATTCGTACCCGATCTTATTGAAAAAGTAACCGTAGAAGGAAATGGAATAGGTGCTGTCAGGACAATTTATATAAAAGGAGGAGGTGAGATTATAGAGGAACTGACGTATATTGACGAAAGTAGATTACGTATGAAATTCATTATTTTATCAACACCAATGGCAGTCTATAATTAAGGTATTTTTGAAATTATTCCTAAAGAAGGTGATAAATGCAACGTAAAATTTGAATCAATATACGATGTTGAAATTCAACAAGCAGAAGAAATGAATATCATAATTAAAAATTTTCAGGAAACCTTTCTATCGAATTTAAATAAATAGGTTTGATGAAAAATCCAAATTCCGAATTGTACATTACAGTAACAGAATTTGGATTTTTAGTTTTTTATTGTTTTTTTTTCTCCAGCACAGCAAGGCCAAACCGAATTTTATCATATCCCATTTTTTCTTCAAAATGGTCGTAATAAGGTTTTAAAGCATTTGGGTTTTCGAGTTCAGTCTGGGCTTTTTCTAATTGTGCAACTTCATCATCAGAAATAAATTGGCTGACATCAATATCAACTCCGTCTAAATATAATTTTGCTAAGTGTGAAATAACTGTTGAAAGTCCTAACTTTCTTGTTCTGGCAATTTCTTCTACAGAAATTCCGTTTTCAAACATTTCCAAAGTAGTTTTATAAGTGGCACTTTCTTTTTTTACTTTAGTATTTACAGATTTGCTTTTTTGAAATTCAACAATAGCATTTATAAATTCAGATCCGTATTTTTCGAGTTTTGTTTTTCCAACACCATCTATTGACAGAAATTCTTCATCACTCATTGGACGTAAAGTTTCCATTTGCCTCAAAGCGGCGTCACTGAAAATGACATATGCAGGAACTTCGTCTTCCTTGGCAATTTCATAACGTAATTTTCGAAGTGTTTCAAAAAGTGAGTCAGCAGCAGGCTTTGGTTTAGCTTTAGACTCTTTCATTTCTTTTTTATCAATTACTTTCTTAACAACGGTTGTCAGTTCTACTTTTTCACCTTCAAACAAAACTTTTTTTGCAAAAGGAGTCAGTAAAATTTTATTGTGTTGGTGAAAGGCAATTTCGCAATAGCCTAAATTAATTAGCTGAATTAGATACTGATTCCAGTC
>CAMLKV010000429.1 GCA_946480635.1 uncultured Flavobacterium sp. | reverse complement strand
ATAGGTGTAAGGTGCGA
This sequence comes from uncultured Flavobacterium sp., assembly GCA_946480635.1. The sequence goes on along the minus strand of CAMLKV010000429.1, from coordinate 2,510 downwards.
TTCCACCTGAAGGTATAATTGTAGCTGAACCTGTATTTCCTCCATTACAAGCTACATTAGTTTGTGAACCTGTTGAAGTATTAATATTTGATATTGTTAAGGTTGCTTGATTTGTATTGGTAAAACAAGCAATAGTTGGATTATAGGTAACACATCTGTATAAATAGCCATTCATACCCGAAGTAGCTCCGGTTATCGTTAAAGTGTTTGTAGTTGCATTGGAATACACACCACCGTTTGTTATATCGGTAAATCCACTTCCTGTATTTACTTGCCATTGATAGCCAGTTGCTCCCGTTGCAGTTATAGGGAAAGTGGTATTGGCATTGTTACAAATCGTTCTGTTTGGTGGTTGAGCAGTAATTGTTGGAGCAACACATGGCGGAGTTTCAAAAAGACGGAAATTATCTATAGCCCATTCTTCATTTAAGCCATTCGAATATGCTCTAATACGAATATCTAGAGTAGTTCCAGTTCCGGTAATATTACCCTGAATCTCAGCAAAAGTTGGATTTAATATTGTGCCGTCTCCAACATCGTTTCCATCAGTATCTAAAGCAAGTGATTTATTATTTGTTCCTGAAGCAATATTATTATTAGCAAAAAACCCAAAAAGTCTGGTATAGGCACCAGTTCCATTGAATCTGTATTCTACGATTATATAATCTGTGTGTGAACCACCTAATCCTCCGTTTGCGTTTTCAAATGCTGCATTAACATTGTTCGCAGCGAAAAGTCCTCTAAAAGAAAGTCCAGTTTTACCACTAATATTAATTCCTGTCCAATCTATTTGTTGTTCTTCGGTACCAGCAACTGTCGCTCCAGTTAACCCGTCGTGGTCTTCACCTGCCCAGAATTTTGCTCCTTCAAAAGTTACATATCCAGAGGGTGAAAATATTGTTTGAATACTTGCATTAGTGGTTCTAACAAAATATGATGTAAAAGGAGAACCAGTTCCATTATTGTTCTCTGGGGTTCGTGTCCCACTTGATGGTGCTCCGACATCTTCAAAAGTATCACTCCAAAATTGGGTTTGTGCGTTACAGTTAAAGAGACCAAAGATTACCACCATTAAAAATAGTGTAATTTTTTGTTTCATTTTATTTAGTATTTAGTTTGTATTTTTTAAAAATTATTTGACTAACCTAAAATTGAAAAAAGAAGAGATTTCATTTTCTAATTGTTCGTTTTTAGGACAATCATTAAAATCAAAGTTTTTGTTGTAATTCCATTCATTACTATGTAGGTTACAACCACTTGTAGACAAATAGATGTATCCAGTATAAGGTTTATATCCTGTTGCAGTAATTTCTACCTTAATTTTTTTACTTATTTTCCCCTCAGAAGTAAAACCAGATATAATGGTATAATCACCTTTAGATGTTAGAATATTTTGGGTTGAATTTAAAAGTCTATTCACTTTAGCTTTAACTGTCATTTTACAATTTTCGATTGGTTTTAAAGTTGCTGCATCTAGTATTGAACCTTTTAAAACGATTTTTTTAGAGACTTTTTTAAGAGGTAATAAATCTATAACAGTACTTTTTTCTTTTTCAGTAGTATTAGCCAGTACATTGGTTCCTGAAATTGCTAAGATGCTCATTGAAGCCATACTTACGTTTTTTACAAACAATCTTCTTTTCATAATTTTCAGATTTGATTTTTATAAGAATACTTTTCAGCGATAATTTTAAAATTATCACTGAAAAGTTAATATCCTAGTTAGTATTAGAAAAAATTATTTTTTAATAATTATTTTTTGAGTAATCACTTTAGTACCGTTTGTTCCTTTTACAAAGTAAATACCATCTGATAGTGAATTTAGATTAATACTGTTTATTGTATTTGAATTTATTTTGAAAGTATTAACTATTTGTCCTAATTGATTTATTACTTGAAAATCCCCATCAAAATCTGATTTTATATTAACTGTATTACCATTATTAGGATTTGGATACATTACAAATGATTTGTTTAAAACAAAACTATCATTACTTAATGTACTGTCTAATAATCTTAAGTTATCCATTGCCCATTCTTCATTACTTGAATTTGAATGAGATCTAATTCTTAAATCTAATGTGTTTCCAGTTCCTAGGATTGAATTTTCAAACTGTTGAAAAGTGCTTGTAAGTATTGTGCCATCTCCAATATTATCTGAATTGGTATCTAAAGCAAGAGATCTGTTGTTTGTACCTGATGAAATATTATTGTTTCCATAAAATTTTAAAATTGGAGTATAGGCTCCACCGTCAATTCTATACTCAACTATTATATAATCACTATGTGTAGCACCTAAAGCTTGTGTGTCGAATGCCGCTGATGTGTTGTTTGCGGCAAAAAGACCTTTAAAATGAAGGCCAGTTTTACCACTGATGTTGATGCCCGTCCAGTCAATTTGCTGTTCCTCTGTCCCCGCTATTGGCGCTCCAGAAATATCATCATGATTTTCCCCAGCCCAAAATTTGGCTCCTTCTCCTAGTTGATACCCACCACTAAGTGACGAAACA
>CAMLKV010000428.1 GCA_946480635.1 uncultured Flavobacterium sp. | reverse complement strand
ACAAATACTGTAGATGCCATAGAATTTGCTGCATGTCCTGAAAAATAACTATACGACCCTCTAACTTCTACCAATCGTATTATATTTTTTAATTCTTCATCATTACAAGGACGTAAGCGTTGCACAGTGTTTTTTACAAGATTTGTAAATTGATCTGTGAAAGTTATCATAATAGCCATTGAGACAATTATTAAAAGTAAGTTCTTTCCTCCTACTTTTTTATAAACCAAATAAAATACAAATAAAAATAAAGGTGTAAGGTGTAGCTGCTTTGTTATAAAAAGCCAAAACGGATCGAAAGTTTCTGAACCCAATCCGTTAAGGTATACTAATAAGTCTTTGTCTAATTGAATGATTTTTTCCAAGGTTACATTTGGCGTTTAATAGGTCCCGTAAGGTCCTCAAAATTTTCTTTGGCTTCATTAATTTCTGAAGTAATATCAAGAGGATTATTTTCTCCTGTTATTTTTGCTGTTTCATCATCGACCATTTTATTAAAGCCTTGCTTTACTTGTTCAACTTCTGCATTAAAATCCCTTGTAAGAGATCCTATTTCGTGATTATCAGCACTTTTTTGTATTTCAGATTTTATCTCGTTTGTTGCATTCTTTAATTGTGCCATTCCTTTACCCAATGTACGAGCTATATCAGGAATCTTCTCTGACCCAAATAGCATCAATGCAATAAAAATGATTAAAATTAATTCTCCTCCGCCAATACCAAACATAATCTTGTATTCTAAAATTTATAGTGCAAAGTTACAAAGTTTAATTTTTAGTTTCGTCAAACTTAGAGGCAACTTCTTGTTTAGGCCATGCATTATTCGTAACGTCGATATCAGCAGTCTCTTCTTTTGGATCCACCATAATCTTCTTAATTATTTTAGAAGTAGCAAATGTTCTTGAAACTTCAGCATCATTCTTGGTCCAAATTTGAGCAGGAAACTTGTGATTTTCTGTAGTTCCGTCTTCAAAAGTAAGCTCAACAATAACTGGCATTACTAAACCTCCTGGTTTATTAAAAGTAACTTGATAAAAATATTTAGGTGATTGTAATTTTGATTTTTCTTCTGCAGAAAAAGTAGCCTGTACATAATCATCTAATGTTTTTACATCTTTTACGCACTGCTACCATCAACCATATACACCATTGGTCCAGAAGATCTAAAACGATTACGTCTTGTTGCTTGTTGCGCTTGGAATCCAGCAGGTGCTTCATTACTCACGAAAAATTGTTTCACTTCTTTGATTCCGATATCATTGTAATCTGTAGTATAGAACCATCCTCTCCAGAACCAATCTAAATCAACTCCCGAAGCGTCTTCCATTGTTCTAAAGAAATCTTCTGGTGTTGGGTGTTTGAATTTCCATCTGTTTGCATATGTTTTGAATGCATAATCAAACAGTTCGCGTCCCATAATAGTTTCACGTAAAATATTTAATCCAGCCGCTGGTTTTCCATAAGCGTTATTTCCAAATTGCTTGATGCTTTCTGAGTTAGACATAATTGGCTCTAACCAATTTTGATCACCACTCATATAAGGAACGATAAGTTTTGCTGGTCCTCTATCTACAGGGAATGTAGATTCCCATTCGATTTCGGCTAAATATTCCATAAAAGTATTTAATCCTTCATCCATCCAAGTCCATTGACGCTCATCTGAATTCACAATCATTGGAAAGAAGTTATGACCTACTTCATGAATGATTACTCCCAACATCCCATATTTTAATCTATCAGAATATGTTCCATCTTTTTCAGGACGTCCAAAGTTCCAACAAATCATAGGATATTCCATTCCTTGATCTTGTGCATTTACAGAAACTGCTTTAGGATAAGGGTAATCAAAAGTTCTTGATGAATAACTTTTTAGTGTGTGTGCTACTGCTCTAGTTGAATATTGCTCCCACATTGGGTTTCCTTCTTTAGGGTAAACCGAAGTTGCCATAACTGTTTTTCCGCCAAGTTTTACAGCCATAGCATCGTGAATAAATTTTCTTGACGTTGAAATTCCGAAATCACGAACATTCTCTGCTTTAAATTTCCATGTCTTCTTTTTATCAGAAAAACCTTTTTCAGAAATCATTGCTTCTGCCTGAGTAACAATAATTACAGGTTTATCAAATGATTGCTGAGCTTGCTCATATCTTTTAACTTGCTCAGCCGTAAACACTTCACTTCTATTCATTAATGTACCTGTAGCTTCCATAATGTGATCTGCAGGAACCGTAATGTTAACTTCAAAATTTCCGAAAGGTAAAGCGAATTCGCCTTGTCCCCAGAATTGCATATTTTGCCATCCTTCAACATCGTTGTAAACTGCCATTCTTGGGTAGAATTGTGCCAAAACATATAAACGGTTTCCATCTTCAAATTGTTCATATCCTGAACGACCGCCATCAACCATGTAATTTCCTATGTTATACCACCATTTGATTGTGAAAGTGTATTTTTGACCATGCGCTAAAGGCTTTGCAAGATTAATGCGCATCATAGTTTCATTAACAGTATAAGAAATTGGAGTCCCTTTTAT
>CAMLKV010000427.1 GCA_946480635.1 uncultured Flavobacterium sp. | reverse complement strand
TCGCAGATCGGTGAAGAAACCGGGGAGGGCACTGAAATTCAAACCATTACGCTTGATGATTGGGCGGAGCAAGAAAACGTTAAGAAGATCGATTTAGTAAAAATTGATGTCGAGGGACATGAGTTTGACACGATAAAAGGGAGTAAAGCAATTCTTGAAACTATAAAGCCAACATTTATCATCGAAATCGAATTGCGTCATGCGCATTATCCAATAAAAGACATTTTTGATTTCATACTTGGTTTTGGATATGAAGTGTTTTATTTCGATAGAAAGTCATTAAGCCTGAAACCTTTTGAAGTATCTCAAATGGGAGATTTTCAGAAAGACGAATACCTGAATGATTTTAATAAATACATCAATAATTTTATTTTCATAGCTAATTAGTTATGAATTATGAGTTATAAGTTATGAGTGAAAGTATTGTGAAAAATAAAAGTTACCAGTTAGCTATTGATGGTGTAAAGTTCTTTCAGTTGTTGCAAAATGATAAAAGAGAGTTTGTTTTAAGCAAGCAACTTTTACGTTCCATAACTTCAGTAGGAGCAAATGTTAGAGAAGCTGTTAATGCACAATCAAAAGCAGATTTCATTCATAAACTTTCTATTTCTCAAAAAGAATGTGATGAAAGTTTGTATTGGTTAGAGTTGCTAAAGGATACACAAATTGTTTCTCAAGAAGAATTTATGCCAATTCATACACAAGCAACAGAAGTTTTAAAAATCATACGAAGTATAATTATTACTTCAAAGAAGAATTTAACGTCAACTCATAACTCATAATTTATAACTCATAACTAAAATGAGCGTAGTAGCAAGACAAAGCATAAAATACAGTATCGTTGGATATTTCAGTACGTTGGTAGGAATTGTTTCAACGGTTTTTTTGTATCCGTATGATTTGGACTTTGCTGGAAAACTGCAATTCGTTTTTCAAACGGCGATGCTTATTTTACCCGTTGTGGCGTTAGGAATCATGCATGCTAACGTACGTTTCTTTCCTCAGATGTCACAAAACGAAACCCAGCAGGATTTGTTCAAGTTTTCGGTGGTTTTTATACTGGGTAATTTTTTATTAGGGATGATATTGCTTTCGGTAGCAGTTTTAATTTTTCCTAAAATAAAGACAACCGACTTTTGGGATTATTCCCCATATATTTTATCAGTAGCTTTATTGCTGTCGCTTATACAGTTGGCATCAAAATATATTTCGATAAAGAAGAGAATAGTTGTTCCCAGTATTTTCGAAAATCTGTTTCCAAAATTAGGTATGGTTGCCGCTTTTGTTTTTTTCTTCTGGAATAAAATGGACGAGACACAAGCGATTTGGATTTTTGTTTCCTTTTTTGTGGTATCAGTCTTAGGAATGTTTTTTTACCTGAACCGATTAGAAAAAATCACCAAAAAAGTAGATTTTAAATTTTTAAAGCAGGATAACTTTAGTAACGAACTCATTACCTATTCGTTGTATACTTTTTTAGGAAGTATGGGCTCAGTGATTGCTTTGAATATTGATACGTATATGATAGGTGAGATGCTTACGTTTCAGGAAGTTTCAATTTATAACACTTCGCTTAATCTAGTACGAATGATTACTGTGCCAGCACTAGGAGTGTACACTATTTCGGCCCCTATCATTGCGGGTTATATTGCCGAAAATAATATGTTGGATTTAAAGACTCTGCATCATAAAACATCACTGTATTTATTTGTGATAGGAGTGGTTTTATTTGGATTGGTCGCTGTAGGTATTGAAGATTTATTTTCCCTGATGACAAATGGAGATAAACTAATGAGAGGAATTCCTGTGCTTTATATTATGGGGTTTGCACTGTTGTTTGATTTGGCAACTGGTTTTAACGGATATATCATTTCAAATTCTAAGTATTATAAATTCAACAATACTACAACAGTTGCTTTAGCTTTCTTGACGATTAGTACCAATTTAATTTTCCTATTTTGGTTTAAAATGGGAATCGTAGGTGTTTCTATTGCAACAGCAACATCGTTAACGATTTATAATTTGATTAAAATTTATTTTAATTATAAAAAATTTGGCGTACATCCTTTTAGTTGGAAGTTTGTACAGGTAATAGCGGTATTACTTGTAGTTCTAACAGTTGGCTATTTCTTGCCTAACACTCCTTACAAATTCATCAACTTGTGTTATAAACCTGCTGTGGCATTTGTAGTTTTTGGATTGGCTAACCAAATTTTAAATATCATTCCTATTAAGGAAGTTTTGCCCAAGTCTTTATTTAAATAGTATTGGGACACAAGAGAAGTAAATCATCTTTATTTGGATTTTAAAATTTTAGTGGTCATAAATTCGCTTTCCACTTTTTCCTTAAATCTTACTGATTGAGGTAATTCTACACATATTGCTTTATCAACAACTTTTGATCGCATCATTTCTTTTTTTATAAAAATCTTACTCAAATTATGAGTTAGTACAGTGTAATTGTCGGCTTTATCATTTTTATGGTAGAAAATTTTAATAGATCTACAATTGTGGTTTTCGAATATTGTATTTAACAA
>CAMLKV010000426.1 GCA_946480635.1 uncultured Flavobacterium sp. | reverse complement strand
AAATCACGATGAACCAAAATTGACTGCTGCTTTAATTTTACATGATGAAAACGACAAAGCCATTCGTAAAGAATTAATTTCTACCTACAAAAAGGGTAAAGTTGATTTGTTGTTTGTTTACAATATGTTACTTACTGGTTTTGATGCCAAACGATTGAAGAAATTGTATTTGGCTCGTGTTATTCAGGACCACAATTTATTGCAAACCTTGACTCGAGTTAATAGACCGTATAAAAAATATCAATACGGTTATGTGGTTGATTTTGCTGATATTTCAAAAGCTTTTGACCGAACCAATAAAATGTATTTTGATGAGTTGCAAGAGCAACTAGGCGATGAAATGGAAATGTATTCGCATTTGTTTAAATCGGAAGAAGAAATTCAGCAGGAAATTCAAGAGATTAAAGAAACACTTTTCCATTACGAAACACAAAATAGAGAGTTGTTTTCACAACAAATCGCCCAACTTACCGACAAAAACGAGTTGTTGCGATTGATTAAAGCCTTGCGTACGGCTAAAGAATTGAAAAACATTATTGCGGTTAACGGTTATGAAGCTTTAGATGGTATAGCTGATTTTGATATTTGGAATCGCTTGTTATTAGAAGCTCAAAGCCGATTAGATAACTTAAATTTTGTGGAAAGCATTGGTAATGAAGAAGCTTCCGCTAATTTATTGAACACTGCTTTAGAAGATGTCATCTTTCAATTTATCAAAGTTGATGAAAGCGAGTTAGTGTTAGCCGATGAATTCAAAAATATATTACGCAAAACAAGGGAATCGCTTCAAAATAATTTTGACCAGATCGACCCACAATTTGTAAGTTTGCGTGAAGAGCTAGAACGTATTTTCAAAAAGAAAAACTTAAGTGAAGTTACGCAAGCCGATATGCTAGAAAACATGCATTTGCTCCAAAAAATATACGACCAAGCCAAAGAGCTAAATCGTAAAAATGCGTTGTTAAAAGCAAAGTATATCAATGACGAAAAATATACACGCATTCATAAGCGATTAAGCGAAAAAGGAACGCTTAACGCTAAAGAAATGCAATTGCACAAAGCGTTAATGCAAGTAAAACAACAAGTAGATAACAAATTAGAAGGACAAGAAGATATTATGAAAAATGAAGCTTTCTTTAAACGTTATTTATTGCAATTAGTGGTTCAGGAATTTAAGAAAAATGAAAACATTCCGTTGGATTTTTCAACCACTGAAACCATCAATAATTTAATAGTGAACGAATATTTACAACAATACCAATACCGATAGAAAAAATGACGCAGGATATTAACTTCATGACCAAAACGAAAGCACTTATTGACAACTTAAAAAGTGTGTGTGCAAATTATGGCTTGGGAAATGATGGAAACGAATTTAAAATTATTACCCAAGTATTTTTATACAAGTTCTTAAATGATAAGTTTCGTTATGCAGTGAAACAAGAACAACCAGAACTTGACCAAGCGGAGAATTTCTCCAAAGCTTTATTAGATTTAAGCGAAGATGAATACCAATTCTTGATTGCTAGTTTAGACCCAAATATTCCTCGTTTACGTCCAGAACATTTGATTTCGCATTTGTTTGTGAAACAAAACGATAGTGATTTTGCGAAAACATTTGATGATACCTTACGTCAGATTTCGATTGAAAATGCCGAAGTATTCTCGGTTAAATCGTTCTCTGGAGCAAAAGACACTTTGTTTGATGAATTAACGCAGTTTATTTCAGATAGTTCACAACGTGATGCTTTTGCTAAAGCCTTAATTAATAAGTTGTTTGAATTTAGTTTCGAAGAAATGTTTGAACAGAAATACGATTTCTTTGCTACTATTTTTGAATACTTGATTAAAGATTACAATACCGACTCTGGTGGAAAGTATGCCGAATATTATACGCCTCATGCGGTAGCACGTATTATGGCACAAATTATGGTGCCAACACCTGTAAAAGGAGTGAAAGTATATGACCCAAGTGCGGGTTCTGGGACGCTTTTAATGAGTTTAGCCCATCAAATTGGAGAAGAAAATTGTACGATTTACTCGGAAGATATTTCGCAGAAATCGAGTAATATGTTGCGTTTGAATTTGGTGTTGAACAACTTAACGCATTCGATTCCGAATATCATTAAAACCAACACCATAGCACAACCGACGTATTTAGATTCAAAGTTTGATTACATAGTATCAAATCCTCCTTTTAAATTGGATTTTTCTGATTTTCATGCCGATTTAGATAAAGATGCCTTCCAAAATCTAAAAAAGAATCGATGGCGATTTATTTGTTATTCATCCAGCACATCATGTTTAGTTTGAGTGATACTGGTAAAGCCGCTATTGTTGTGCCTACAGGTTTTATAACTGCACAAAGTGGAATAGATAAAAAAATTAGAGAACGTTTGATTAGTATTGGTTGGTTGCGTGGAGTAGTAAGTATGCCATCTAATATTTTTGCAACAACTGGAACTAATGTTTCTGTTCTGTTTTTAGACAAAGATGCGGATAGCGAACATATTGTTTTGTTAGACGCTTCTAAATTAGGAAATACTA
>CAMLKV010000425.1 GCA_946480635.1 uncultured Flavobacterium sp. | reverse complement strand
GGTCACGGATTAGGAAAATCTAAAGATGTTTCTGAAGCAATCGCTAAAGCAGTAGAAGATGCTAAGAAAAACTTAGTAAGAATCCCTTTAAGTGGTCATTCAGTTCCTCATGAGCAAAAAGGTAAATTCGGTGGAGCAAGAGTATTTTTAATGCCTGCTTCTCACGGTACTGGAGTAATTGCTGGTGGTGCTGTACGTGCCGTACTTGAATCTGTAGGAGTACACGATGTATTGTCTAAATCTCAAGGATCTTCAAACCCTCACAACGTGGTAAAAGCTACTTTCGATGCATTATTGCAAATGAGAAGTGCGGTTACTGTTGCTAAGCAAAGAGGAGTTTCTTTAGAGAAAGTATTTAAAGGTTAATTCAAGGAAATTATGGCAAAGATTAAAGTAAAACAAGTAAGAAGCAAAATCAACTGTCCTGTAAATCAAAAAAGAGTATTAGAGTCTTTAGGTTTACGTAAAATGGGTCAAGTTGTTGAGCACGATGCAAGTCCTGCTATCCTTGGAATGGTAAATAAAGTTAAACACCTAGTTTCTGTACAAGAAGCTTAATAACTAATATTGTTATGAATTTAAGTAATTTACAACCAGCTGAAGGTTCAACACACAACCAAAACAAAAGAGTAGGTAGAGGTGAAGGTTCTGGTAAAGGTGGTACCGCTGCACGTGGTCACAAAGGAGCTAAGTCTCGTTCTGGTTATTCTAAAAAGATTGGTTTTGAAGGAGGGCAAATGCCTCTTCAAAGACGTGTACCTAAATTTGGTTTCAAAAATATCAATAGAGTTGAATATCAAGGTGTGAACCTAGATACTTTACAAGCTCTAGTTGATAACGGATATGCTACTGATACTGTAGATTTTGCTACATTAGTAGAAAACCGTTTAGCTACTAAAACTGAAGTTGTTAAAATTTTAGGTAGAGGTGAGCTTAAAGCTAAATTAAAAGTAAGTGCACACAAATTCACGGCTACTGCTAAAGCTGCTATCGAAGCTGCGGGTGGTGAAGCTATAGAATTATAATTTTCTGAACACGATGAAAAAATTTATTGAATCGTTACAAAACGTTTGGAAAATAGAGGAACTAAAAAACAGAATCCTAATCACATTAGGATTTCTGTTAGTTTATCGTTTTGGCGCTCAAGTAACGTTACCAGGTATAGATGCTTCTAAATTACAAGGATTAACAAGCTTCGGTATTTGCTTTGGGTATTATGCCTTACATTTCTGCTTCGATTGTAGTACAGTTAATGGGAATTGCTATTCCTTATTTACAAAAATTACAAAATGAAGGAGAAAGTGGTAGAAAGAAGATGAATCAAATCACAAGATGGTTAACAATTGGAATTACCTTAGTACAAGGTCCTGGTTATATCTATAACCTTTACCGTACGCTTCCAGCTGATGCTTTCTTATTAGGATTTAATTCATTCGGATTTTTATTCTCATCAGTATTAATCTTGACTACAGGAACAATTTTTGCAATGTGGTTAGGAGAGAAAATAACTGATAAAGGTATTGGAAACGGTATTTCATTATTAATCCTTGTTGGGATTGTTGCTAGAATGTCTCAAGCATTTATTCAAGAATTCTCATCAGTAGTTAGTAATAATAACGGAGGACCAATGTTAATTGTTCTTGAAGTTATTATTTGGCTATTAGTAATCATTGCATGTATATTAATGGTTATGGCAGTTCGTAAAGTCCCTGTACAATATGCTCGTCGTTCAGTTTCTGGAGACTTAGAGCAAGATTTGATGGGAGGTAACCGTCAATTTATACCATTAAAATTAAATGCATCTGGAGTTATGCCAATCATTTTTGCTCAAGCAATTATGTTTATACCAGCAGCAATTGCAGGTTTATCATCTTCAGAAACGGCAAGATCTATTAGCACAAGATTTCAAAATATTTTTGGATGGGAGTACAACCTGTTGTTTGCAACGTTAATTATAGTATTTACTTATTTTTACACTGCAATTACAGTTCCTACTAATAAGATGGCTGACGATTTAAAAAGAAGTGGTGGATTTATTCCAGGTGTAAAACCAGGAGTGGAAACAGCTGACTTTTTAGATAAAGTGATGTCTTTAATTACTTTCCCTGGTTCATTATTCCTTGCGTTACTTGCTGTGTTCCCAGCAATGGTACATACTGCAATGGGAGTACAAACGCAATGGGCATTGTTCTTTGGAGGCACATCATTATTAATTTTGGTTGGAGTAGCAATCGATACTGTTCAACAAATCAATTCTTACTTGTTAAACAAGCACTATGATGGTTTGATGAAAAGTGGTAAAAATAGAAAAGCAGTAGCTTAATATGGCAAAACAATCAGCAATAGAACAAGACGGATCAATAATCGAAGCATTGTCAAATGCAATGTTCCGTGTTGAGTTAGAAAATGGGCATATCGTAATTGCTCACATTTCAGGAAAAATGCGTATGCATTACATTAAATTATTACCTGGTGATAAAGTTAAACTTGAAATGAGTCCATACGATTTGTCAAAAGCAAGAATTACTTATAGATACTAAAGCTACTAAAA
>CAMLKV010000424.1 GCA_946480635.1 uncultured Flavobacterium sp. | reverse complement strand
CCAATTAGATATTTGTCATCAGTTGACCAAGAGGTTGCAATTCCTTGACCAATTAGTTTTCCTTTATCAGAACCATCTATATTGTAAACCCAAATATCAGCACCTTTATGAACAGCAACTGTTTTTCCATTGCGAGAGAGAATAGCATTATAATATTGTCCTTCATCATTAGTTATGGACCATTTTTTTTGCGTTTTTAGATTTGTTGCTTCAATTTGTAATGTAAAAGGATTGGTGTGAACCACAATTTCGCTTTTACCATTAAACGAAGGGAGTAAGTTGTGATTCAAATCGACTTCTGTAGCTCTTTTATCTTTAATTGAATATGCTTTCACTCTAGAATTTGAAAAGTATTCTTTTTCCCCTTTTTCTTTAAAATAGAAGGTCTGACTATCTAAATTCCAAGTATAACCATACCCAATTCCTTCTTTTGTTGAAATTGGACTTACTTCATTTGTTTCCAAGTCGAGTAGGAAAACACCATGATTATGTTCTCGGGTCAGAAGAACAAATTTGCCATCTGGAGAAGCTACAGGATTTGTAAATATTCCTTTTACTGGAATTTCTTTGGGTTTTGAAAATTCTTGTGCTTGTAACTTAATTGTCAGAAGTAATAAAGCACTCAATAATAAGTTTTTTTTCATGTTTATTTTTTTTTGTTAATAGTAAAAATATTACAAATTAAATAAACTGACAAAAAAACACCTTGATAATAAGGTGTTTATGAAAAATATAGAATAATTATCTTCTAAACTTATTTCGTGTTATAATGCTTTTTAGTTTCGCTTTTAAATCTTCTCCAGAATCGTATACCATTTGTTCGTTGGTAGGGAAAGGAGTAGATCTTCTGTTAAAGTATTGTAAATAATCACTATCGCAAGCATTTCTGTCTCCGTTGTAGTTAGCATAAATGTATTCAAAAATGAATTCGCTTGACAGAGGAAAAGTATCTATTAACTGATTTGTTCTAAAATCGATGTAATCAACTTTAGCATTTATGTTACAGGCTTTAAATTGTTTGAATTCATAGATAGTCGCTCTTACAGTTTTCATGTTGTCAACCATAACTACGTTTCCTTTTTCGTCTTTTACTTGGTTGCCATTAGCATCAAGTAACGGTTTTTTACCGTCAGCAATTTGTTTTTCTTTTACAAATTCACGCTCTTTAATTTGTTCTGGCGAAATATTTATCTGACGGAAGTTAACAATCAAACCATAATCGTAATTAACCCCTTTTTGACGATTGCTATGGTAAACAGTCCATTTATCATCTAATCCAAATGTACTGAAATCCAATAAATCAGACTGCAAACGAGTTGGGATAACCATTTGTGTTTCGTTTTTCGTATAAATACTTACATAATCTGTCCCTTTGTATTGAGCTTCGGCCATAAGTTTGCTAACATCTTTATAACCAGGATTGATTTTTTCAAGATAAGAAAAATCATCAAATGCCTTTCTAAAAGCCATCTTGTTGTTTTCTTTCATCAAGTTTTTAGAATTATCGTATAGGTATTTAGAAAGCGCTTCTTTACTTTTCACAATTTGAGTTGAGTAGTCATCAAAAGGAAAGTAGGCATTTCTTCCTTCTTTTAATAAATATAAAGGCAATAATGGTCTAATCTTTTCCTGACGGTTATTAAGTTGTAAGTATGTGTTGTATATTTTTTCAAAATTGGCAGGGTTTACATCTTTTTGAAGCATCTCAATATCACGTAAATCACGCTCTTTTGCTTTTGCAAAAGCTTCTTCAATCAGATAGACATAATCTTGTTTACCCTTCGAATTTTTATTTGTATTAAGAGCTTCGGAAGCACGATAAATGGCACCATCATAATCTCCATTACTAAGCATAGATTGCGTGCTTTTTACACCACAACTAATAATAAAACTAAAAACAATAACTAAAAGAGTAATTTTTTTCATACGTTTCAAATTTTGGCAAATATATATTTTTAGGAGCTTTGTCCCGCTGTACACTATATCTTTTTGTAAACAAAAAGGATGCCGTTTCCATCGGGGCTATAAAAAAACTCCGAGTTAATCGGAGTTTTTTGTAAAATTATTTTGTTGGAATAGGAGGGAGTAGCTTACTAGAAACTTCACCAAAACCAATTCTAACCGAATTATTTTGACAATATCCTCTCATTATTACAGTATCGCCATCATTAATGAATTTACGTTCTGAACCATCTTTCATTTGAATAGGGTTTTTTCCGCCCCAAGTAAGTTCAAGCATAGAACCAAATGAGTTCTCAGTTGGTCCAGAAATAGTTCCAGAACCCATCATATCGCCCGAATTGATTCTACATCCATTAATAGTATGATGCGCTAATTGCTGACTCATTGTCCAGTACATATATTTCATGTTCGAATCACAAACAACAGTTTCTTCTCCATTTTCGGGAGTTATGGCAACTTGTAAGTTGATATCAAATGCATGATCTCCTTTTTGTTGTAAATAAGGAAGCGGTGTTGGTTCTTGTTTTGGTTGTGCGCAACGGAAAGGCTCAAGAGCGTCCATTGTTACAATCCAAGGAGAAATTGAAGA
>CAMLKV010000423.1 GCA_946480635.1 uncultured Flavobacterium sp. | reverse complement strand
ATGGACTAGTAACCTTTTATTTTTTGTGTAACTATGTTACTAGTTTTATTTACACATAAAATGATTAATTCAGAGCGATCTGACAAACAAGTTTTAAACGAGCAAATAAGATTTAATGATTTTAATAATAAGGAATATTTATCCCCAAGTTTTAATTTAGTTGGTACTTCGGCTCCTCTACGTATAGATTTGTTTTCTCCAGTATCTAATTCTTGGGCATATGCTGGTGTTTCAGTTATTAATGAAGAAACTAATGAAGAGATTTTTGCAGAAAAAGAAATAGAATATTATAGTGGTTATGAAGATGGTTATGCTTGGAATGAAGGGAGTACTTCAGAAAAATTTTATATATGTGGCTTGGGTCCAGGGAAATACCATTTATCTGTTAACACATCTAAGGATGTCTTAGATGTTACTAATGAAGGAATGTATATCAAAGCGCAATGGGAAAATGCCTCTGGATGGAATTTTAAATTTGTAATTTGGACATTAGTTATTGTTTTTATTTTAATCTTAATTGGAAGATATTTGTTTGAAAAATCTCGTTGGAGTGATAGTGAATACTCTCCTTATGAAACAGAAGATTATTAGTTATGGAAGATATTAAAGCACTCATTATTAAAAATAAATTTGCTCTTATTATTGGAGGTTTAGCCTACATAATGTTTTTGTATTTCTCTTACGAAGGGAGTCGTATTTGTGATTGTCAGAGTACTCAAAAGTATCAAAATGGGAGTACCACACATCGAGGATCAACAGTAAACAGATTTTATCATAAATAAATTATATATATGGATATTTTAAATTTAAAACCTATCATCAATTCAGTGTTGTTTTCATTTATTGGAGTAGTAATACTTATAATTGGTTATTATATCATTGAAAAAATAACTCCAGAAAACACTTGGAAGGAAATTGTACACAATAAAAACAGTGCTTTGGCTATTGTGTTTGCAGCTTTAATTATTGGAATTTCTATGATAATTAGTGCCGCAATTCATGGGTAATAAATTTTTAAAATTTGAATTTTTATTACTTACTGCTGTATTTATAATTGCAACTTGCGGATTAGTTTATGAATTAGTTGCAGGGACTCTTGCTAGTTATTTATTAGGAGATTCAGTAAAACAATTTTCTTTTATTATTGGGGTTTACTTGTTTTCAATGGGTATCGGCTCATATTTTTCAAAATTTGTAAAAAAGAATCAGCTCAATACATTTATTGAAATTGAAATTCTAGTTGGTGTAATTGGAGGTTTAAGTTCTGTACTACTGTTTATATTGTTCGAACAGGTTGATTATTTTCAATTTGTACTATACTTTTTGGTGTTTGTAACTGGGTGTTTGGTAGGGCTAGAAATTCCTCTTTTAATGAATATCCTGAAAGATAAAGTTGAGTTTAGTAATTTAGTCTCTAATGTTTTTACCTTTGATTATATTGGCGCATTACTAGCTTCGGTGTTATTTCCATTAGTTTTGATTCCAAAATTAGGTGTAATGCGAACATCTTTATTCTTCGGAATGATTAATGTTTCTATTGCTATCTTATTGACGTTTGTATTGTCTAAAGAGATTAAAAAAGCATATTGGCTTAAATTTAAAGCTATTTCTTCTTTTTTAATTTTACTGGTGGTTTTTCTTTTTTCGGATAGTATTTTGTCATATTCGGAAGAAAAATTATATGGGGAAAATATTGTGTTTTCAAATACTACACCATATCAAAGAATTGTACTTACCCATAACAAAAATGATTATAAATTGTTTTTAAATAATAATTTGCAGTTCTGTTCTTCAGATGAGTATAGATATCATGAAGCACTTGTCCATCCAGCAATGGAATGTGCTCCAAAAGTTAAAAATGTTTTAGTTTTGGGTGGTGGAGATGGTCTTGCAGTTAGGGAAATTTTGAAATACAAAGATGTTGAAAAGATTACTTTAGTAGATCTTGATGAAAAAATGACAACTATGTTTACTCAAAATCCAATTTTAACAGGGTTTAATAAAAAGTCATTTTCCAATCCTAAAGTTATTATCTTTAATCAAGATGCCTTCATGTGGGTTAAGTCATCTAAAGAAATATTTGATGTGATTATTATTGATTTTCCTGATCCTTCTAATTATAGTTTGGGTAAGTTATATTCGCAAAAATTTTATCAGTATTTAAAAAGAGTTTCTCATAACGAAACTGTTGTTGTTGTTCAAACTACTTCGCCATATTTTGCTCCTAAATCATTTTGGTGTATTAATAAAACTGTTGAGTCTGCTTTAGCAAATACCGATGCTTTTCATGTTTATGTTCCTTCATTTGGAGAGTGGGGATTCACTATTGCTTCGATGAATGATAACATAAAATTTGAAAAAAGTAATCGTCAAATTAAAGATTTACGATTTTATCAGCATGATTTTTCTAAATTAAATTACTTTCCTCAAGATATGAAAGTTAAAGATGTTGAAATAAATAGACTGGATAACCAAATACTTGTGAGATATTTTGATGAAGAGTGGGGAAAACTATAATTCTTTTAGCCGTAGAAAATTTTTAAAGTTAGGAGCTGCCTCGGTTGTATTGGCATACATT
>CAMLKV010000422.1 GCA_946480635.1 uncultured Flavobacterium sp. | reverse complement strand
ATATTTCTTATAACAATGCAAAAGAATATTTTAAATTTTAATTAAATATTGATAATGAGTAAAGTAGTTGCATTCGGCGAAATAATGTTGCGTTTTTCAACAGAAAGACATTTGCGTTTTTCTCAGGCTAAAGCATTTACAGCGTCTTATGGCGGAGGTGAATTTAACGTTTGTGTTTCTTTAGCAAATTACGGTATCAATGCAGAATTTGTTACCAGATTGCCTGAGAACGAAATTGGGTATTGCGCTGTACAGGAAATGCGTAAAATGAATGTTGAATCTAAAAGTATTGTTTACGGCGGTGAACGTTTAGGGACTTATTATTTAGAAACCGGAGCAGGAACCAGAGGAAGCAATGTTGTGTATGATCGCGCACATAGCTCGATGGCAACTATTCAAAAAGGAGATGTTGACTGGAAAAAAGTATTGGAAGGAGCAACCTGGTTTCATTTTAGCGGAATCTCAGCTGCTATTTCCCAAAGTGCTGCGGAAGCTTGTCTGGAAGCCGTTCAGATTGCACACGAATTAGGATTGACTATTTCATGTGATTTGAATTACAGATCAAAGTTATGGCAATATGGAAAAGCTCCAAGCGAGGTTATGCCGGAATTATTAAAATACAGTCACGTTATTTTAGGAGATATCGATACGGCTTATTTTATGTTGGGAATTCCTAAAGTAAATCCAAATTATCAGGACGAAAAATCATTACCGGCTTTATATTCTAAGTTATATGAGCTTTGTCCAAACTTAAAAACTGTTGCGACTACGTTGCGTTATTCTGTTAGTGCTTCGCATCAAAGAATTGGCGGAGTTTTGTTTGACGGAAAAACTATTTTTAATGCCGCTGTGCAGGAAGTAACGCCTGTAATCGACAGAGTAGGTAGTGGTGATGCTTTTATGGGAGGATTGATTTACGGATTAGTTGAATACAAAGAGGATAAACAAAAGGCATTAGATTTTGCAGTAGCAGCTTGTTGCTTGAAACACACAATTGCCGGAGATTATAATTTAGTTACATTAAAAGATGGCCGGAGGAAACTCTGCCGGATTAGTATCAAGATAAATAAAGTATGGCAAAGTATTCAAGAATTGAAGTAGCTCAGACGATGAAAGATAACGGAATGGTTCCATTGTTTTTTCATTCGGATATTGAATTAAGTAAAAAAGTTTTAAAAGCTTGTTACGATGGAGGTTCCAGATTGATGGAATTTACAAGCAGAGGTGATTTTGCTTTTGAAGTTTTTGGAGCATTAAATAAATATGCATTGGCCGAATTGCCTGGAATGATGTTAGGTGTTGGTTCTGTTACTGATGCCGCAGCAGCTTCATTATACATGCAGCTTGGAGCTAATTTTATTGTAACTCCGGTATTTAGAGAAGATATTGCAATAGCTTGTAACCGTAGAAAAGTTTTATGGTCGCCTGGTTGTGGAACTCTTTCAGAAATTGCAAGAGCAGAAGAATTAGGCTGTGAAGTTGTGAAATTGTTTCCTGCTGATACTTACGGACCAGAGTTTATTAAAGCAATAAAAGGACCTTGTCCGTGGACTACAATTATGCCTACAGGAGGTGTTTATCCAACAGTAGAAAGTTTGTCTTCATGGTTAAATGCAGGCGCTACCTGTGTTGGTTTGGGTTCACAATTGATCTGTTAGACAAACAAGATTTTGAAGGATTGAAAAATAAAGTAAGTGATGTTTTAAACATTATAAAAGATATTAGAAAAAAATAAATAAGGAATAATTAATTGTTCCTTATTGTAAAGCAGTTTTTTTTAGAGTTTTAAAGGTTGTAATTGAACATTACGCTTGAAAAATAAAGCTTGTCACTCCTCACAGCAAACTTTATTTTAACATTTACAAGTGTAATGTTTCTTTTACAATAATTGAAACAGTAAGGGATTAATGAGGTTATTTGTAACACTTTAGAGAAGATTTAAAATGAAAAAATTAAATAGAGTAAATACAGGTTTAGAAAAGTTGCAGCCTATTAAGGTAGTTCAGTTTGGTGAAGGTAATTTCCTTAGAGCATTTGTTGATTATGCTTTTCATAAACTAAATAAAGAGGTTGATTTTAATGCCGGTATTGCAATTGTTCAGCCATTAAAAGATGGTATGGTAAACATGATTAATGATCAGGATGGCCTTTATACTTTGTTTATGAACGGTATTAAAAAAGGAGAAAAAATACAAGATATTCAATTGATTGATAATATTGTAAAAGCTATAAATCCTTATACTGAATTTGCAGATTATTTAGCATTAGCTAAAGAAGAAGAACTTCAGTTTATTGTTTCAAATACGACTGAGGCAGGAATTGAGTTTATCGACACTGACACTCCGGATATGCAGCCACCAGCAGCTTTTCCTGCAAAACTGACTGTTTTGTTATATGAAAGATTCAAACATTTTAATGGAGATGCTTCTAAAGGAGTAACTATCATTCCTTGTGAATTGATTGATTATAACTCGGAAACTTTAAAGAAATATATTTTGCAATATGTTGATTTATGGAAGTTAGAGGATTCATTTAAAACCTGGTTAACAGAAGCGTGTACGTATCACAGTACTTTGGTTGACAGA
>CAMLKV010000421.1 GCA_946480635.1 uncultured Flavobacterium sp. | reverse complement strand
GCATTTCCATTCATATTGGAACTACATAGTCCCACGTTTCTTGTGCCTATTACTGTGTAAGTTCCTGATGTTGTTTGTACTCCAAAAGAAATAGCAGACCCAGTCCCAGCAACAGGTGATCCTACATTAGTTGCTCCATTTTTTAATTGATATGAGACACCAACTTCTGAATTTGATAAACCAACCGAAATAGAAGATCCTGTCCCACCACCAGTAACATTATAAACTATTGGTGCAACACATGATGGTCCTTCTTGCAGTTTAAAATTATCAATGGCCCATTCTTCACTGCCACCATTCATATAACTTCTAATTCTAAGAGTCAAAGTTGTTCCAGTTCCTGAAATTTGCTTTTCAAAAGATTGAAAAGTTGAAGAAAGAATTGTACCATCACCTACATTATTGCCATCAGTATCTAATGATAGTGATTTGTTATTTGTACCACTATTTATTCCGTTGTTTGCATAAAACTTTAAAAGAGGTAAATAAGCTCCTGCATCGATACTGTATTCAACGATAACATAATCATTATGACTTGATCCAAAGGCTGAATTTTCAAAAGCTGCGGTTGTGTTATTAGCAGCAAAAAGTCCACTAAAGTGTAAATTTGTTTTACCACTAATATTGATCGAACTCCAAGTAATTTGTTGTTCCTCTGTGCCAGCAACTGTAGCTCCAGTAATTTCATCATGATTCTCACCAGCCCAAAATTTTGCTCCTTCTCCTGATAAATAACCTCCACTTATTGAAGTTACAACATTTATACCTGCATTGTTGGTTCTTGCAAAATATGAGGTATAAGGTGTGCCGGTTCCCGTATTGTTTCCTGGAGTTCTTGTTCCACTTGATGGAGCCCCAGCATCCTCAAATGTATCACTCCAAAAAACTTGTGCTTGTCCAGTAAAAATACCAAACACAAGTAAGATGATTGATAAAGTAATTTTGATTTTCATTTTATTAAATTTTAGTTTATAGAATGTTTATTTCGTTTATTCTTAATGTTTTTAGTTTAACACGTATTGATTTATTTTTTTTAATTTAGAATACTCTTTAGAGGTCATAATTCCCTCATCAGTACTTAAAATTTTTATCCCAATAATTTCATTATCAGAACAAGCAATTTTTATCAATCCTTCATCTGATAATGAGATTATATTACCAACTTGTAGGTTGTCATGATGTTCATCTATTACAATTGCTGAAATGATTTTTATTTGTTCGCCAAGTAAAGTTGCGTCAGCACCAGTGTTCCAAGGATTACATGCGTTAATTAAAGCAATAATTTCTGAAGCATTCATATTTTTCCAGTTAATGAATGTGTCAGATAATTCAGGTTTTTCGTAATAGCAAGAATCGTTCTCGTCCTGAACAAAATTGGGTATTTTAGATCCGTATTCTAACATGTTTGCCACATTAAGTACTACTTGCGACATTCTGTTGCTTATTTTGACAGTTAAACTGCCATATGTTTCATTCTGTTTGATTACAATTGGATCATTAAAAATGATGTTGCCTTCATCAAAATTACTGTTCATGAAGTGTGCGCAAATAGCTGTTTGATCTTCTTGATTTCTTAAAACTTCAAAAATAGGCATCGGACCTCTATATCTTGGTAATGGACCAGGATGAAAATTAATGAATTTATCATGCCCATAGGATAAAACTGACTCAGGTAACAGAAAGGGAAATGAAATTGAAAATATGTAATCAGGTTGTATTTCATCTATCCATTCTCGCATAGCAGAAATAGATTTTTTAGTTGGAAAAGATTTAAAAGCTAATCCGCTATTTGAGGCTTCATTTTCTAATGCTTCAGTTACAGTTTTATTACCATTACCAATTGCAATTCCATAAAGAAATTTTTCAAATGCCAATAGCTGCAATGTTTTGAAAGCAAACTTTCCGCCACACAAGATTAATATTTTCTTTTTGTTTTCCATTTTAAATACAAACGTAACTATTATACCAAGCAGAAGTAGCACCTTCTAGTTCCTGACCATATAAATCATCAAAATGTTGGTTGGTGTTTTCTATTATTGAATTTATTTTCACAAAACAATTTCCATTGTCATCAGGTAAAATTGAAGCTTCATACAAAGGAGCAATGGTCTGATTATACTTAGAATAAAATGTTATTAATCCTCTGGGACTTTTAAATTGAAACTCATTAAGATCATCTATGATTTTCGAAATGTTATTAGTGTTGGTTTCCAAGAGGAATAATATTTTTTTTACTAATTCAGCACTTTCCCATCCTAATAAGGTAAATATGTTTGGTATTTTGCCTAATGATTCTATTTCATCTAAAAATGTTTTATTTTCAGGATTATTTATGTTTTTTGACCACGAAGCAATACCATGAATGTTGTTACTAGGACAAATTACATTTTTTAACATTGTTTCTTCAAAACCAAATGGAGTTAAAAAAATAGGAATGTTTGTATTATTAAATATGGCTTTAATTTTTTCAAAATACCATTGAACGTAATCGCCACTGAATAATGATAAAAAAGCAGAGTCAGGATAAGAATTCAGATAGTCAGGTAATGGCTCCATGGTAAAATCCTCTTCTTTATATCCTGTAGCATGA
>CAMLKV010000420.1 GCA_946480635.1 uncultured Flavobacterium sp. | reverse complement strand
TTATCATCGGTGTTGTCAAACTCATCTTTTTCATCTTCGTATTTTTTTGGTACATCAATTTTAGTGTCATTTTCGTTCCAGTCATATGTTTTAAAACTATAATCCTGAGCAAAAAAAACGGATGTACTGAGGATTGCAACAAGAGTCAGGAACTTTTTGAGGAATTGTTTTTTCATTATTTTTCTAGTAAAATTATGGTTTCGTTATAGTTATTTTTTAATTTTCTGACAGCCTCATTCCAGGGTTCAAAATCGTTCTTATTGAGTAATAATTTTTTTTGCGTCAGGCTGACATTCAGATACAGTATATTGTTTTTTAGCTCGTAGGTAAAATGAGCATATTTTATACTGTAATTTTTAGGGATTTCTAAAGCATATTGTGTTGTAAACTGCGTTAGATATTCAAATTCATATTGCGAAACACGGTCTTTTGCAAGGATTGCCTTTTCTAAAAATTTATCTAAAAATAAATTTACATAAATTTCCTTATCTACTTTTATGATATAATTATCCAGATCAAAGTTGTAATCAATTGCATAAGGTAAATCTTTGTCAGTTAGGTTTTCTTCTTTAAAATTTTTCAAGTCGAATTTATTATTTCCTTTTAAAACTAAAGATTTGATCATTTCCTGACGTGCTTTATTTGATGCATCACCAATCTGCATCAAGATGTGGCTGCGATTGTACCCGTAACGTATCATTTTTGCTGATCCGGTCAGTTTGCTGTTTTCGATTTTTAAATTTACTGTTTCCTTAACTTCATTTTGATTCCATAACGGGTTTCTTTATCTGTACCGTCTAAAAACACATAATCATCACCTTTCTTAAAAACGGCAATCATATGATTATCAACTGAAGGTGTTGCCAGATCATTATAAGAATATGGAATACTTCGGGTTCCAATCCAGGCAATAGTAACATTTTTTACATTGGCATACTGTGCCATACATGAAATCATATTGCCCATGTCTTTACAGTCTCCAAACTTTCTTTCGAATACCAAACTGGCTTCACGCGGAATAAAACCTTCATATCCGTTTTCAAAAGCAATATATTTAATATTTTCTTTGACCCAATAAAAGATGGCTTTAATTTTTTCTTCATCTGTTTTTTTGTCTTTAGTAATTTCCAATGACAACGCTTTCAGATCAGGATCTTCTTTTTTGTTGAGATTTTTTACAAACTGCTGATAATAATTATATAATTCAGGAATGCTTCCCAAAACCGGAATAGTTTTGCCGTCTATCGTGTATTCTTTAATATAGAAATTGATATGTGGTACTATGTACAAATATCCCGGTGCATTTTCTTCATATTTGGCAGGTCTTATATCTGATAAGGTCCATTTATGAATCCATTTTCCTTTTTTTTCAGTTTTCGAATAGGAAATAGTTTTATCAGGATCATTAAAAATCTTGTAATCAATAACAATATTCTTATCTGCTCTTATCTCCAAAGAAGAATTTTGTATTGGTAAAGCATCGCCAAATATGTATTTGTGAAGCAGGTGCGGATCTAAAAATTGTGTTTGATAGCGATATACTTTTTTTGCTCCGGTTTCTATGTTTGGAAACGTAAGCTGACGCTCTTTTACATCATTATAAAAAATGGAACTTTGTTGCGATTGTTTTTCAATACTCTGAGTTACCTTTATTTTTTTTTCTTTCCCGTTTTCATTAATAACGGTATACGCATCATAACCTTTCAATAAAATCAAATCTGAATAAGAAAAAGATTCTTTATTGTTAAAAATTCCATTTTGAGTCAAAACCATTGACTCATGATGATTGTCCTGAATAATTTTTAAGCCATTATTTTCTATAGAAATATCATACACTTCAGAATTTTCTAAAATGATTTCATTGTAATCCGGATATAAGTTTTTAACGTCCTGAAAGGATTTTTGTGCGATTGCCGAAACAGAATTTAAAACCAAAAATACAGTTAGAAAAAAAGGATTATTTAATAATTTCGACCAATTCATCAGAATCATATTTTTTGGTTTCTACTAATTTTCCGGCGTTGTATATCAATGTATTTCCGTGTAATTCATCATTTTTAAAAGATAATTCGGCGATAAGTACCCCATCTTCTTTAAAGTAAAATTGCTTGCCTTCAAATTCACTATTAGCGAAATTTTCTTTTTTGTATAGTTTACCATTTGCATAATATTCGGTTCTTTCCCCTTCTAAAATGTTATTTTTATAAGTGCATTCATATTCAGGTTTCCCTTCGATATTATTAATAATGAACTTACTGTTTATGTTTCCTTTGTCTAAAATAAACTGAATTGCAATTTTTCCATTTGGGTAGGAAGATGAAATTTCAGCAGTTTGATTTATGATGTTTACTTTTTCATTTAATTCACCAGTTTTGCTTTTACGGATATAGAATTTAGGAATACTGTTTTCGTATCCTAAAATGAGTATTGGTTCACCTTTCTGATTATAGTAAGTAGCATCACCTTCGATAATATCGTTTTTCTGGGAGTATTCCATTAATTTGGATTTGTTGTGAAAATAACGAACTGTCTTTCCATTTTCGATTCCAAACGTATATTCTTCAGTAAGCCTTATGTTACCAGCATAATCATAATATTTATT
>CAMLKV010000419.1 GCA_946480635.1 uncultured Flavobacterium sp. | reverse complement strand
AGAAGAAAAAATAACCAAATTTCAATCACCTAATTTAAATATATTTATCGTAATAGAGTCAGTTTATTCTATGGATGGTGATTCTCCGAATTTAGAAGATTTGGTTTTTCTTTCTGAAAAACACGATTGCCATTTAATCGTAGACGAAGCACACGCTTTAGGTGTTTTTGGAGAAAGAGGAGAAGGCTTAATCCAGCTTTTAGGTTTGCATGATAAAATCTTTGCCCGAATTATGACCTTTGGAAAAGGGCTTGGTTGTCATGGAGCAGCTATTTTAGGAAGCAATGAGCTTAAATCATATTTAGTTAATTTCGCTCGAAGTTTTATTTACACTACAGGACTTTCACCTCATTCAGTTGCTACTATTCTAACAGGATATAAAACATTAAGTGAGCAACCTAAATCTATCATTGATCTCAAATCTAATATTGTGTTTTTTAACCAAGAGAAAATGCGATTGGGTTTAAAACCTATGTTTGTTTATAGTAAATCGGCAATTCAATGCGCTATCGTACGGGGAAATGACAATGTGAAACGAATCGCTGAACACCTACAAGAAAAGGGATTTGATGTAAAACCAATACTTTCACCAACAGTGCCTGAAGGACAAGAAAGACTTCGTTTTTGCCTTCATAGTTATAATACTGAAAAAGAAATTTCGGCTGTTATTACCAGTCTTTACTCACTTTTGTAAATTTTTAAATTTTTTTTGTAACGTTTTGTTCATTCGATTACTTACGAGTCGTAAACAAATTAAAACAAAACATTATGAAAACTGTAAATACATCAAAAATTTCTTCAGTTAATTCGGTTATGCTTTTTTTAGCTTCATTTGGGATTAGTTATTCTTTAGTGAGCGAGTTTGCTTTTGAGAGACCCAAAAGAGAATTATTAGCCATCATGATTTGTCTTTTGGTAGCGAGTTTTGCTTCCAAAAAAAGAGAAAATGCAGAAAATAAAAAATAAGAGTTTCACCATCAATCAAAATCATCATCAATCTTTAAAAACAAACAAAATGAAAAGACTAATTCAATCTTCGCTTTTAATTTTAGCTTCTTTATTAGGAGGATCTACAAATGCTCAAACAACAGAAAATACTTTGCTTTGGGAAATATCAGGTAAGGGATTAACAAAGCCATCTTATCTATATGGTACAGTGCATATGATGTGTGAGTCTGATTTTAAAATGACCAATAAAACTTTAAATGCTTTTTCAAAATCTGATAAACTTGCATTAGAAATTGATATGGATGACCCATCTGAGTTAATGGCTATGCAACAATCAGCAATGAGTAAAGAACCGCTTAGCAAAACTTTAAATCCTGAAGATTATAAAAAGCTTGATGCTTTTTTACAAGAAAAACTAGGACAAGGAGCTAAAACTTTTGACAACTATACTTTAATGACGATAATGAGCATGGTGATGTTTAAGTCATTAAATTGTCCTCCAAAAATGTATGAGTTTGAATTCATGAAAATGGCAACAGAAAGAAAAATAGAAACCATAGGTTTAGAAAAATTAAACGATCAATTGAATTTTTTAAGTAAAGCATATTCTGACCATGAAATGATTGATCAGTTAAAACATTATGGAGCAGATTATTTTAAAGAATTAATACCTGTATATAATTCGGAACAAATTCAAAAAATATACGAATTAACTACTGATGCAAAATTTATGGACAAAGAAGACAAAAAATGGATGCTAGATATTCGTAACAATAATTGGGTAAAGAAAATGCCTGAGTTAATGAAAAAAGAAAGTGTTTTCTTTGCCGTAGGTGCAGCACATTTGGATGGTGAACAAGGCGTAATACAGCTATTAAAAAAAGCCGGATATAATGTAAAACCTATAATGAACTAAAAGGCATTTTGGAGTCGAAAGAAAAAGAATTTTTAAGGCGAATTGAAACTCATAAAGGAATACTCTTCAAGGTTTCTAAAATGTATATGGACAATCGAGACGATCAGGACGATTTGTTTCAGGAAATTGTCTGTCAGCTATGGAAAGCCTATGATACCTTCAAAGGAGAAAGTCAGTTTTCAACATGGATGTACCGTGTAGCAATCAATACTTCTATCGTCTTTTTGAAAAAAGAAAAACGTAAAATTGACAAGTATGAAATTGCTTCAGAAAACATAAAAGAAGAAGAAAGTGATGGCCATATTAAAGAGCAACAAATAGAACATTTTTACAAAGCAGTTCAAAGATTGGATAAAATTGATAAGGCAATTATCTTTTATCAACTTGAAGGATTTTCACATAGGGAAATTGCAGAAAACTTAGGAATCTCAGAGGGTAATGCTAGAGTGAAGCTCAATAGAGCTAAAGAAAAATTGAAAGAAATTATAAAACAGCAAGGTTATGGACTTTAACGATATACAAAACGCATGGAACAACGACTCCCAAAAAGAGGTCAACCTCCCAAGCAATTTAGAAAAATTACAATCGGCTAATATGCCGCTTGATAAAATTCGAAAAAATTTAAAAAAAGAATTTATTTATCAAATCATATCAATTGTTTTTCTCGGATTTATACCTGTTCTCTACAAATTTACACCTTTAATAACGACGGCTTTTTACGGATTATTTGCTTTGTTTTTG
>CAMLKV010000418.1 GCA_946480635.1 uncultured Flavobacterium sp. | reverse complement strand
TACCCCATCAACATTCTATAGCATAGGTAGTAATATAGGTGCTGGATACACAGTTGTAGACAATGATGACAATACTACATTTTTAGCGACTGGCTTAACTGCAAATACACTTTACTATATTTATGTATTTTCATATAATGGAAATTGCACTGGTGGTCCTCTTTACAACACAACCTCCCCATTAACAGGAAATATAACAACAGCAAACAATGCTTATTGTGTTCCAACTTCTTTAATTAATACTAATTATATTTCGGGAATTACATCTGTTGGAACATTAAATGATGTCGCGAACTCCCCAACAGGATACTCATCAAACGGATATGCAAATTACACTGCCATAACTATTGCCAGACAAATTCCTGCTGGAGGTATCAATATCAATATCAATTTAGTAGGCTCGTTAGGACAGTTTATTTATGCTTATGTTGACTGGAACAATGATGGTGATTTTATCGATGCTGGCGAAACAGTATATAGCACCGGTACAACTGCAACTAGAGACACTTCTTTTGGTTTTGTTGTACCAGGAGCTCAAGCAGCAGGTAACTATAGAATGAGAATTAGGACTAGAAGTTTTGGAGATAGTAGTACAATAGACTCATGTACTCAAGGATATACAACTGGTGAAACAGAAGATTACACTATCGCTGTTCAAGCTGATTGTGGACAAAAAATAACTAGCATTACAAATGGTTCTGCATGTGGACCGACTAATACTGTAAACCTATCAGCCGTTTCTGCAGGTGCTACTGGATTTAGATGGTACTCTACTGAAACAGGAGCCTCTCTAATACAACAAGTTGTAGGATCTGATAATTGGACAACGCCAAGCATTAGTACGACAACAATTTATTATGTAACTGCCTACAATGGTACTTGCGAATCGTTATACAGAACCCCAGTTACAGCAACAATAAAACCTACAACAAACGTAACCTTAACATCATCACTACCAAATGTTTGCGGTGAAGGAACTATTATTTCAGTGACTGCAGGTGGAGATACAGTAACTGAAGATGTTTTATTACAAGACTTCGAAAGTGGGTTAGGATCTTGGGTAGTTACAACTCCTACAAATACAAATGCTGGAGCCGACACCCCTTGGAGTGTAAAAACAAGTACTTACCAACCAACCACAACAACAGTTTGGAGGCCTGCTGTTAATTCTGGTGCAGTAGCTACAACTGGCAATAAATTTGCATTTGCTACTTCAGATTATGCAAATTCAAATATTGTCACAATTATTACCTCCCCTGTAATCAATGCAGGTGTCTATAGCGCTTTAACATTAACTTTTGACCACTATTATTCTTATTATAGTGGTGATAAAGGAGAAGTACAAATATCAAATGATAATTTTACAACAATTAATACAGTAAGAACATTTAATTCTGATATTGGATCTGCATCAAAGTTTACTGGAGAAACTATTAATTTATCAGCATATGCAGGGCTTACAAATTTGAGAATACGCTTTGTCTATACTGCAAACTGGGACGACGGTTGGGCTTTAGACAATTTCAAATTAACAGGTGTAAAACCTCTGAACACAACTTTTACTTGGAGTGGAGCTAGTGTAAATGCATATATTGACAACCCACCAACAATACCATATGTAGCTCAAAGTGTATCAACAATATACCTACTCCCTACAATCACACAATTAGAACAACCTTCATGGTCACTTACAGCTACTGCAACTTTAGGAAATGGATGTCCAGTATCAAAAGTTATATCTGTAACAAACAATACAAAAATCTGGAAAGGGACGATAAATAGTGACTGGAATACTGCAGGCAACTGGGCTCCAAACGTGGTTCCAGATGCAACTACTTGTGTAATAATACCAACAGGCACAGTTTCAAGAATAATGAATAACCCAAATGCTTTAGCTAAAAACCTTACAGTTAAAGGAACAGGAAATTTAGAACTACAATCTGGAAGAAATTTAACTGTAACAGACTGGATAAATGTTGCGGCTGGCGCTACATTCAATATAAGAAATAATGCAAATCTAGTTCAAGTAACGGCATCACCATCTCCAGCTAATTCTGGAAACATCAATATGGAAAGAACAGCATTTATTGATTTCCGTGATTATGTTTATTGGTCGAGTCCAGTTGCTAATTTTAATTCAGCTAACATTTCTACCTATTCAAACAATGCCAATCTTTACAAATGGATCCCAACGACAGGTGCTGTAAATGGTTTTGGAAACTGGACAAGCGGTGTTGAAACTATGGTCATTGGAAAAGGCTACATTGAAAGAGGATTAAACAATGCTCCATTAAACTCTCCTATAAACTTTACAAGCACTTTTACTGGGGTACCAAACAATGGAACCATTACAACTCCTATTTCAAGAGGAACATATAGCGGAGTAAATTATAACACAGGTGTTTCTACAACTCCAGCAACTGACGATGATGACAACTGGAACCTATTAGGAAACCCTTATCCCTCTGCAATCTCAGCTGCTGACTTTTTGAATGCCAATTCAACAAATCTGGATGGTTTTGTAAAAATTTGGACTCACGGAATTGCACCAAGTAATTTAACTGCTGATCCCTTTTATAACGATTACGGTTATAATTATAATCCTAAC
>CAMLKV010000417.1 GCA_946480635.1 uncultured Flavobacterium sp. | reverse complement strand
ACTTTTTGAACAAGCTCAACAATGATGATATTAGAGTACTTCAAAATAACAATCATAAGTTTAAAGGAAATCTTGGAATCCTGAGTGGTCAAATCCTTTTTAACCTATAATTTATAAAGCCTGCTGATGCAGGCTTTTTTTTTACGTTCTTAACTTTAAGTTTTATTTATCTTATTTTTTTTATGATGTTTTGGTAACCAAGCTTAAGCTTGATGAGCTTTAATTTTACTTGGTAAAACATAAGCAACTAAACATGAAAAAACTATACTTTTTTTTATTTTTCTTTTCAACCTTTAATCTAACTTTTGCTGATTCCTTTATTATAAAACTTGACGGAAGCAAATCTCAAATAAAAAGTAACTCTTTTAGAGTTAATAACTCAGAAAAGATGATTTATTATAAATTAATTGATAGCGATAAAGAGATTAAAATGAACTTTAAAGACTTCGATTATGTGGTTTTTGGTGTGAATAAATTCAAGACTTTCAGACTTAACAATTCTAAAGAAGTTACTGGTTTTTTTGTTTTAACCGAGGCAGAAGATAAAGCACTTATTACTATTCCAACAGCTGATCCTGAATCTGATGGAAATAAAGTTAATTATGTGTTCCACGTTATTGATAAAAACCAAAATATTATTGAAACTCATAATTTTAATAACCTTAAAAATCAAAAGAGTTCTAACGCTCGTTCAGAGATTTACTCAAAGATTTCTTTTTATTTTCCGAATTGTACTTCACTAATTAGCAGACTTTCCAGTTATGATAAAAATACACATAGTATAGATAACCTATCTATTTTAGGTTTTTTTAATGCCCCAGTTTTTACCGAGTGTAAATAAAAAAGCCCCTTCATTGGGGCTTTTTTTATAATGTTTGAATTGCTTTTTCAATTCGTTTAATACTTTCTTCTTTACCTATCATTTCAACGATATCGAACAAATGAGGTCCTTTTAAAGCACCTACAAGGCTTAAACGAAACGGTTGCATAACTTTCCCCATTCCTATTTCATTGGTTGTTAACCAGTCTTTTACAACGGTTTCAATGTTAACACTTGTAAAATCTAAAATTCCTTCTAAAACAGTTATTAATTGTTTCATTAATTCTGGAGTTTCCTCTTTCCAGTTTTTTGATGCTTTTTCATCGTATGATGTTGGAGCAACAAAAAAGTAATCTGATAAATCATATAGTTCAGTAACAAAATTAGCTCTGTCTTTTACTAAACTTACAATTCTTGTAACATCAAGTGTCGTTGAAATTCCTTTTGTAGCCAATTCTTTTTTGAACATTTCGGCCAGTTCTGTATCATCTTTTTTAACTAAATATTGATGATTGAACCATTTGTTTTTTTCTGGGTCAAACTTAGCTCCTGATTTATTTACACGAGCCAAATCGAATTTCTGAACTAATTCATCTAATGAAAATATTTCTTGTTCTGTACCATCGTTCCAACCCAATAAAGCTAAAAAGTTAACTACTGCTTCAGGAAAGAAACCATTTTCACGATAACCCATAGAAGTTCCTTCTTCTGTTTTCCATTCTAAAGGAAACACAGGGAATCCCATTTTATCACCATCTCTTTTAGAAAGTTTTCCGTTTCCAATAGGTTTTAATATTAATGGTAAGTGAGCAAACTCTGGTGCTTCCCAACCAAATGCGTTGTATAATAATTTATGAAGAGGTAGTGAAGGTAACCATTCTTCTCCACGAATAACATGAGAAGTTTCCATTAAATGATCATCAACAATGTTTGCTAAATGGTATGTTGGCATTCCATCGCTTTTGTACAATACTTTATCATCTAACAAGTTTGTATCAAATTTTACATCTCCACGAATAATATCATTAATCACTAATGTTTCATTTACTGGCGTTTTAAAACGTACAACAAATGCATCTCCATTAGCAATTCGTTTTTCAACTTCTTCACGTGAAACAGTCAATGAGTTATCTAATTGTTCTCTAACGGAGTGATTATAGATAAACGTTTTTCCTTCTGCTTCTGATTGCTTTCTTAGTTCGTCTAATTTCTCCGTTGAATCAAAAGCATAGTATGCCCAACCATTTTCGATTAATTGATCTGCATATTGCTTGTAAATTTCTTTACGTTCACTTTGTCTGTAAGGACCAAACTTTTCATTTTTACTCACAGTTTCATCTGGTGCTATACCTAACCATTCTAAGGCTTCAAAAATATAAGCTTCGGCACCTGATACAAATCTAGTTTGATCAGTATCTTCTATTCGTAAATAAAAAGTTCCATTGTTTTTCTTAGCAAACAAGTAATTAAATAAAGCAGTTCTAACACCACCTATGTGTAAAGGTCCAGTTGGACTTGGTGCAAATCGCACTCTAACGGGCTTTGACATTTCATTAAAATTTGAGTACAAAGATAAAAGTTACAGAGTTGTTAACAGTGTGTCTTTCAAATAATTTTATTTTATGCATTTATTAACAGCCTCTCAGTTTCTTTTAAAGTTTTTGTAATGGGAAATTTCATAATTTTATAGGTTATTAACAATTGTAAGTATTTATGAACGCTTCAGAAGTAATTTTTAATAAGTTAGAAGAATTCATCAAGAAGTTTTACACCAATGAATTGATTCGTGG
>CAMLKV010000416.1 GCA_946480635.1 uncultured Flavobacterium sp. | reverse complement strand
CAGTATGCTGAGTAATACGTCACGGTATTTTAAAACTGTCAGATACAATGCTAATGATCCTGCTGAGAATTTTATTCTCTCATTCTGCGAAGACGAAAAAAATAATTTATGGGTAGGGACAGACGGTGCGGGGCTGAAATACTGGGACCGTAAAACGAATACTTATATTAACTACGTCAATAAACTTTCGAGCAAATTTATTACTAGTATTGTTAGGGATGACAACAACGAAATCTGGCTTTCGACATGGGCCGGAGGTGTCAACAGGATTAATCCGAAAAACAATTCGGTAACACAGTTTTCATGCTATAATCCTGTTACGAAGCAAGTAGAGAAAAATGTTTGGTTTGTTTATAAAGATTCAAAATCAAACATTTGGGCAAGCACAACAAATGAAGGTTCTTTATACCTTTTTGACAGGGCTAAAAATAGTTTTGTACTTTTTGACAAATCGATCAATAACCTGCAATGCATGACAGAAACCTCAGACGGAAAACTCTGGGGCGGAAATTATTCGGTACTGTATGCTATCGAAAAAGAAGGCAGGAAAATTAATAAAGTAACCATAGGAAATCCTGTTCGCTGTATTCATGAAGACAAAGACAAAAAATTGTGGCTGGGAACCCAGGAGGGAGGATTGCTATTGTTTGACCGAAGAACCAATACATTCAAAAGACTCACAACGGATGATGGACTTCCTTCAAACACTATTTTGAGGCTGCTTGAAGACAAGGAAGGAAACCTTTGGATGAGTACCTATAATGGTATTTGCAGGTTTGACAAGAAAAGAAAAACATTTCGTAATTTTTCTGTAAATGACGGACTTCAGAGCAATCAGTTTAGTTTTAATGCCGGAATTAAATTATCGACAGGAGAGTTTCTTTTTGGAGGAATAAATGGTTTTAACAGCTTTTTTCCGGAAGCGATTAAAAGTTTCAATCAGGATAATAATGTATTGCTGTCAGATTTTTATGTGAATAATCTGCCGATTGAAGAAAGTAAGGCAGAGATTGATAATGGTTCAGATAAAATAAAAGAAGTCAGTTTAGATTACGACCAGACTACTTTATCGCTTGAGTTTGTTGCTTTGGATTATAATAATGCAGACAAGATCAATTATGCGTACTTTTTAGATGGCTGGGATCAGCAATGGAATTATGTGGGGCAGAACAGAAAAGCAAATTATTCAAGATTACCGGAAGGGAAATATACTTTTAAAGTCAAAACTACCAATTTTAAAGGAGGCTGGAACAAGGAAATCAGTCTTGTATCAATAGAAGTTTTACCGCCATGGTACAGAACCTGGTGGGCATATGCATTGTATTTACTCGCTATTGCGGGATGTCTTTTTGTTTATCTGGATTATCAGAAGAACAAAGAAAAATTAAAATATAAAGTCAAAATTGCCGAACTGGAAAGCAAAAAGGAAAAAGAAATTGCAGAGAAACAGTCGTCTATGTTTACTTATATTTCCCATGAATTCAGGACTCCGCTTTCGCTGATTATAAATCCGCTTAAAAAAGCAGTTCAGAAAGAAAGTGTGCAAAACGGATCTTCAGGAAGTGATTTGGCGATTGCCCATCGAAATGCACGCAGGCTTTTAAGTCTGGTCGACCAGCTTTTGCTTTTTAGAAAAGCCGAAAATGATGCGGATTCCCTTCGACTATCTCCGATAAATGTAAATAATCTTTGTAATGAAGTATATCAGTGTTTTGTAAATCAGGCAAAAGACAAAAATATTCAATACAATTTTACTATTCCGGACCATGAAATTGTGATTATCGGGGATTATGAAAAAATCGAAATTTCGTTGTTTAACCTGATGTCAAATGCATTTAAATATACATCAAATGGCGGACAGATTGATCTTAAACTGACTGAAACGGAGGATGAAGTCCAACTTGAAATTTCAGATAACGGCGACGGAATAGAGAAAAAAGATATTGAGGTAATTTTCGAAAAATTCAAACAAATCAATTCAAAAGTTTCAATTGGAACCGGTTTCGGAATCGGTCTTTATATTGTAAAATATTTCACAGACAAACACAAAGGAACTGTAAGCTGTACCAGTGAACCAGGCAAGGGAAGTACATTTAAGCTGACTTTTCTGAAAGGCGACAGTCATTTTGAAAATGCTGAAATTACGAATGATGTCCAGAAAAGAAGCCAGCTGTTTGATGAATTGATTATTGATGACACTGAAGAAAATGCAGATACAAATACTATTTCTGAAACTGATTTGCAAAAAGTGATGCTTACAGAGAAAAGAACCGTTTTGATTGTAGATGACAATGCTGAGATCAGAAGCTATTTGATCAAATTGTTTTCTGAAAATCACATAGTCTATAGTGCTGAAAATGGTGAAGAAGGTTTAAAACTGACCAAAAAACACATGCCCGATCTGGTTATCAGTGATATTACGATGGAAGAAATGGACGGTCTTGAGTTATGCCGAAAGATAAAGGAAAGCAACGATTTATCTCATATCCCGGTCATTTTACTAACAGCAACTAAAAATCCCGAAACGCATCTTCAGGGAATCAATGAGGGTGCCGATGACTATATTACAAAACCATTTGATGATGATATTTTGGTGGCGCGTGTTGAATCCTT
>CAMLKV010000415.1 GCA_946480635.1 uncultured Flavobacterium sp. | reverse complement strand
TTACTGTAATAAGTACTGTTCCTGTTTCCGTCGGGTCAATTCCTGCTCCGCTTAAAGAAAGTGTTCCTGCTCCTGAACCTGCGCCATAAAAAGCCCCACCAGATTTAGAAGTATAAAAGTTAATTGTCCCGGATGCTTTTAATGAAGTATATATTTCAAAAATGTTTGTTATGTTTTTAGTCAGTCCCCTAACTATTCTCATAGGCAGAGTATCAGCAATATTACAATTCTGATATCTGATTAGACACATTAATTGTTTTGGTAGCCGAAACTGAAGGGGTTAACAAACTTGTTGCTGTCACTACTACCGCCCCATTACCTGCAGGAGTAAGTAAACCTGCGCTGTTGATAGTCGCAACACTAGCATTATCAACTTTCCAGCTTACGGCAGATGAACTTGCGTTTGATGGTGTAACTGTGGCTGACAGTTGAGATGTTTGCCCACTTGTTATAATATCATTTCCTGTTATTTGAAGTGCGGTTACATGAATAACAGGAATTTCGTACTCCTCTACTTTCATGGCGTTTATATAGGCAAAACCGCCAGTAACAATCGATAAGTCCATAATTATTTCTCCTGAAGCATTCGGAAATAATACATTAGTGCTAAGTACTGTATTTTTGTTTCCATCTGCACCGTCAGTTGTAACAAGCTGACCTGTAAAAGAATTTGCACCTGTAAAAACAAATTTAGATTCTCTTTTCGCCTGACCGGCTGCAACTCTTGAACCAAAAACATTGACCTTATAAACTTTTGATGGTGACAAATTACTTATTTTAAATGGTGTTAGAAGTCCATAACTATCAGATGAATTTATTGAAAAATTATCCGTAACTGCCAGGGTAAAACCTGTTGCCGTGTTATTAGAATTAACCAAAGTGGTAGTCGCTCCTACTGCCCCATTTGTTGGGTTATTCCAATAGTGATTGTTTACATCAGGACTTGGGGTTACTGCTCCGTTATTACCGCCTGCCGGGCCAAAATCTACATACATGCTTTGAGTAACCGGAATATCATATTCTTCCATTTTCATAGCATTTATATATCCAAAATTTCCTGAAATGATTGATAAGTCAATAGTTATTACACCTGAAGCATCAGGAAATAATAGTGTTGTTTTAAGGGTTGTAGTAATGTTCCCGGTTGAACCATCTGTAGTTACAAGCTGACCTGTAAAAGAATTTGCACCTGTAAAAACAAACTTAGATTCTCTTACCGGCTAACCAGTGTCGTTTAACTGCAAAAAAGGGAACACATCCACTGCACCATTGCTACTTGTTTTCAAAGGAAACAAACTTTTGATATATAAAAAGTAGTTTTTTGAGTTATTCTTTTATCTAGATGAAAACTGCCTATTGGACCAAAATTTTGACTTGAATTTAGTGTGAAATTATCGGTAACTTCAAGTTTAAAATTTGTAGCCACGTTACCGGCATTAGTCAAAGTGATGTTGCTACCTACGCCTTCACTGGTCATATTATTCCAGTAGTGACCGTTTGCATCAGGGCTTTGTGTTATTGCTCCCTGAGTTCCACCTGTCGGGCCAAAATCAACATAAAAACTTTGATTAAGCGTTTGTGCATTTAAATGGATAAATCCAAAAAGATAAAATAACAAGAGTAATTTTTTTTTCATTTTTTATGGTTTTATAGTTAGATAGTAAGTTTTAAATACCTGGTATCAAATTAGTAGAAAATACGCGTTAGGTGTAATTAAGCTTTTGATGATAACTTTTCGTCAGTTCGAGTGTATCGAGAACAGAAAAATCATCATCAAAAACGGTTCTCAATATTTTTTGTTCCGTTTCCCTCCACAAAAAACACTCGAACTGACGTCTTTAATAATTACACCCAACGAGTAGAAAACATATTATTTCAAAATAATACTGATACCATCTTTAAGCGTACCGGAAGCTGTATATGTTTTACTCTCAAGTACTAAATTTACATTTACGGCTTTTACATCTTCATTGCTTTTTCTCTTGCCCTCAACATTATTCACTTTAACAATAACGGTATCATTCTTTCTTTCGGCAGTAAAAGTCAGTAAAGCATAATCTCCTTTCCGGAAACCAAATCCGTCTCCTGAATCCAGATATAATTCTCCTTTTGCTTTGCCATCTTTATCAAGACAAACAAAAAGACTTAACGGATCGAATGAATTTTCTCCGGCATTCTGAATCACTTTTCCGGCAGGAATAATACTTCCTCCTTTAATACTCAATTTTGCCTGATATTTATCTGACTTTTCTCCTTCAATAAGATTTAATTCTTCCCATATTCCTGAAGGAAGTACCGGATTTTTAGCAAATGCCGGAACAACCAAAAGATTTTCTCCCAGCAAAAAGGCCTGCTCTTCAGCTCTTAATCTTGAATCTTTAACATCCGCAAAAAATACAGGAGCCATAACCGGCATTCCCGTTTTAGAAGATTCATAAAAAAGAGTGTATAGATAGGGTAATAAACGATAACGTCTTTCCAAAGCAATACGGGATGTTTTTTCGATTTCTGCACCGTATGCCCAAGGTTCTTTATCATTTGTTCCTGCACAGGCATGGCCACGTGCAAAAGGCATAAATGCTCCAAAGCCTAACCAGTTTGCCCATAAATCTCCACTTGTATCTCC
>CAMLKV010000414.1 GCA_946480635.1 uncultured Flavobacterium sp. | reverse complement strand
ATAGCTGGCCTGGCTAAGAGGTAAGATGTATGAAAATAACCGTAAACATTCCTCTCGGTACAATGATAGCTGGTGGGATAGAAAAAAGAAATAAAAGACGCTTGCGGCGTCTTTTTTTGTTTACGGAAAACCGTAATAGTTTGTTTAAGATTATTCTTATTTTTGATAGGTTTTCGTATGAAGAAATTAGCAACAATATTTATACATTTTAAAAATGACACTAGAAATAAATAACACAAATATTAGTCACTATGTAGATAGTAATAACAATATTGTTATCGTTCCTGAGTTTCTTGAAAAATATAATTTAAATGAAAACGCTGAAATTCTAATTTCAAACATTAATGATAAAACTATTAAAATATTAGGTGGCAATATTGATAAAACAAGTTTAAAAATAGAAATTAAGAATTGTTCCCTAAAAGGCTGTTTTTTTGAAAATTGTAAAATCAAAGAATTACACTTATTATGGTTAGAAATATCAGAACCTAATGAAAATAAGTTTAAGCCATATAATTTCTATTTAGACAATTGTCAATTGGAATATGTATGGTCAATGTATGGAAAGTTCCACG
The DNA here is from genome assembly GCA_946480635.1 of uncultured Flavobacterium sp. Next base: position 2,053 of record CAMLKV010000414.1, on the reverse strand, counting down.
AAGGCTTCTTAATTAGAAATGAATGTATCATAAAATCAATTCACATTAGCGATACACAAATAGAAAATTCTCTAACATTTGTAAATTCAAAAGCAGAGAACTTTGAAGTAGAATCTTCTAAACTTGAATATTTAAGAATTGAAAGAAGTAATTATCCAAATAAAGATTCAAAAACTGAAATCGAAAAAATTAATTTATTTAGAACTACATTAATTTCTGGTTTCAGAATTTGGGAAGTAATGTTTAATAAAATAAGCATTCATAAAATCAATGTAAGTCAATCAAACAATTTATCTGATTACGAAAAAAATATTCATATCACTACACCCGAAGATTACAAAAAGGAGATAGAAAGTTTTGAAATTTCCGAATCTAATTTTGAAAGAGATTTAATAATTTCTATTGACAAAATCAGAAAATTTTATTGTTATAGCAATTCTTTTAAATATTGGCGTTTAAATTTTTGGAATGTAATAAAATTTGAATTTAACAAAAACATAGTCAATAATTCTTTCTTTCTAGGATTTCAAAATCACAGAAAGAAAATAACTGAATTACATCTAAGCAATAATACATTTTCAGGAGAATTTCATATCAGTGATATTTCCTTTGAGAAAAAATTTAATATAATCAGTTCCAGTTTTCAAACTTATCCATCATTTATAGAGTATTGCTATTTCACTAAAAATTGTGAAACTGATTTTGACTTTTCAAATTTTAGTAATTTAATATTTCAAGATATAAACTTTGAAAATGTCAATTTTAAAAATTTTGACATTTTGAATGTAACTTTTAGAAATTGCGAATGGCCAATTGATAAAAATAAATTCATTTCTCGTCAAATTGTATTAGATGAAGCAAAAATTTCAGACAATCTAATTCAAGTAAAGAAAATATATGCAGATTTAAAAAGTAATTTCCAAGAAAAAAATGATTATATAAACTCAAGCAAATTCTATATTTCAGAACAAGAAGTAAAAAGGAAAATTGCTAAAACTAATTCTTGTCTAGAATATTTACTATTAACAATTCACAGGTTTTTAAGTGTTTATGGAGAAAGCATTACCAAAGTAGTTTTTGTATTGCTTATTTCATTATTCGCTTTCTCTTTAATATATTTTTTCACAGGATTTAAATCTGGTGAAAAAAACATTAGGTATTTATTTGAATTTGATATAGATAATTTAGGAATAATGTCTAAGGATTATTTGAAAGCCTTTATACTGAGTATAAAAAATTTAGTTCCATTTCCTGTAAATACAAAATTCTTCATTTATACAGATGAAAATTTCACAATCACCCAAACTATTGAACTTTTTCAAAAGATCTTTAATTTTATAGTATTAGCAAGCTTTACAGAAACATTTCTGAAAAACTTAAAAAAATAATGCTGCTAATAATTACAGTCCAGTGCAATTTAAGTTTTACAGGGACAAGATGTTGTTGTCAATTTGGAATTAATAGTCATCAAAAACGGAGTATTTACTTTTATCACAACCACCATTAAACAATTTGTTATATCTTTAAATTACGAAATGATATGAAATAATAGGGATGATTTTTATTGTTATAGCTGGCCTGGCTAAGAGGTAAGATGTATGAAAATAACCGTAAACATTCCTCTGGCTACAATGATAGTTGGTGGGATAGAAAAAAGAAATAAAAGCCTCTTTTATTACTAGTTTAAAATTTAACTAGTTCAAGTTCTTCTAAGCGAATAGCCATTGCCTCTACAGATACGTTAAACAAGTCAGATAGTGATTTAAAATGTTTTCCATCAAATATTTCTGAAGATGCCAATTTTCTGGATAAACCCCTAAGGTTTTTACACTCTTTTCTCAAATCTATTGTAGTACGTCCGCCAAATTTAAAAGCTGAATTCTCATTTATTTGAAATACCTCACCAGAATATCTACTTTCGAATTCTTTTATGATCCATTTTTTTGGCATTAAAAAATAAGTCGCAAACTTATCTGCTTCGATTTCCACAATATCACGTGTTACCCTACTTCCTAAAGAATGAACTGGAATATCTCTATGCAAAATTGGTTGA
>CAMLKV010000413.1 GCA_946480635.1 uncultured Flavobacterium sp. | reverse complement strand
CTTCAGGGGAAATCATACATTTTCCGTGTAGTTCACGGTCGGAACGCGAGTGCGCTTGATTACCCGGAGATAATAAATCGGTTGAGATATCACCTTCACCAGCAATAAATGTTACTACTTTAATTTCTTCCGCTACTTCAGGAAGTTTCGTGAAGAATTCTGCTTTTGCGTAACTTTCCAATATGTCTTTCGCTACAGCATTTCCGCTTTCGTAAGCTACTTTCAAACGATCCATATCGGCATCGTATAAGTACACTTGTGTTTTTAATACCTCAGCCGCTTGTTTCGCAATTGCTTCGTCGTTTCCTAAAGCCAAATCCAATAATACTACTATTGAAGGCCCACCTTTCATGTGTGATAACAATTCGAAAGCAAAGGCTGGAGTGATTTCAGCTACTGTCGCTTCGCCTAAAATGATTTCTTTTAAAAATTTAGCTTTCACACCTGCAGCCGGAGTAGTTCCAGGTAATGTGTTGTAGATAAAAAACTTAAGAGAATCTTCTCTATTTGGGTTATTTGTATCTTTAATTTGAGCAATAATCTCACTTAACAATTCAGCGCCATCAATTGGTTTTGGATAAAGCCCTTGACCTTTTCTTTCTTCAATTTCTTTAATATAATCGCTATAAATACTCATTTGAATGTTTTTAGAATTAACTGTGTTTATTTTTTTTTGTTTGTTTAAAAATTCTAGGCAAATTTAATCAATACGACTTGAATTAAAAAATATTTAGCATTTCATTAAATTCAAAAGAATATTATTTATAAACATTCTATTTTGATGAAAATATTTCAACAAAACCATTCTTTTTAACATATTATTTAATAATTCGTAAAAATTAAAAAATATATTATCAAATCGTAAAAAATCTGGATTTAAAATTGAAATATTAGCAAACGCATAACATTTAACTTAAAGAAAAGTAGAATAAAAACAGCTGTTTTTATTTAACAATTTTAACAGATTGTCGAGAGGTATTTGAATGAAAATTAACATAGTAGACCCCTTTAGGGAAGTTAAAATCGAATTCAAATGTTTTTTTCTGAGGAAAATCGACATCTAATTGTTTCAATTCACATAGTCTTCTTCCTAAATTATCATAAAGTTCGATAATAAGATGATCAGCGTCTTTAAAATCAACCGTGATATTTAGCTTATCGTTAATAGGATTTGGATGAATTTTAACCGATAAAGGCGGCACCAGAGCTTCCTGAACCTGATTGCTACTTAAAGTACTATCAAATTTATATATGGTTGATCCTGAAGCATATGCTAAGTCTTGATTTATGATGAAAATTCTGTTCAGGCTTCCTCCAATTCCCATGTCTGTCCATGTAGTACCAGCATCAAAAGTTTCAAAAAAACCAGTATTGTGGCCTCCCATCCAGCCATGGTTTTCTGTTATAAATCCAACTGCCTGAATATCTGTTTCTGGTGCATTTTTACTCACCCATGTAACTCCAGCATCAGTAGATTTTATCAATTTTCCAAGATTTGGCGCCACTGATTCGATTGATCCAAACATTATATTGCTATTTCCTTGAAGTGTTTGCAATTTCCACACATATTCCCCTGGAACACCACTATTAAAAATTTGCGTCCAAGTAGCTCCTCCATCAGTGGTCTTTAAAATGATACCTCCTGCTGCATTTCTACCAGACACAAAACCATTATTTTCATCTAAGAACATGATTTCCACTAAGCCTGTTGCATAAGCAGACATATTAATGTATTGCCATGTTGCACCAGAATCTGTAGATTTTATGATAAATGGCGGTACATTCATATACGAACCACAACCGAATACGGTAGAAGTTCCTACACAATCTAAACCACATACCGCTCGCGGTGCTGTTCCAATATTAGTGACTTCAGTCCAAGTTGTACCTCCATCAACTGTTTTATAAAACTTATTGTTAGTTAGAGTTCCTACAAATCCGATGTTTGCGTTTAAAAACTCAATATTTCTAAAATATGTATTTATCCCCAAAGTGGCTTCTGACATTTGTGGTGTCCATGTCAAACCTCCATCTGTAGTCTTATAAACTGCTGCATTTGATCCGTTTGCTGCCCATCCCAAATTATCATTAAGAAAAAAAACATCGTCAAATCTACTTCCATTTGTATTAAGATAAGCAGATGACAACGGATGCCATTGTGATTGTGAGAAACCAGTAATTGACAATAATAAGAGCAATGATTTTACAACAGATTTCATAAAAAGGAAAATTAAAACAATTTTTTGATGATATTCTCTTCAGAGATTCCTTCGGCGTCAGCTTTGTAATTCTTGATAATTCTATGACGTAAAATTCCTGTTGCAACCGCTTGCACATCTTCTATATCCGGAGAAAATTTTCCATTAAGTGCTGCATGTGTTTTGGCAGCTAAAATTAAATTTTGTGAAGCTCTTGGTCCTGCTCCCCAGTCTAAATAGTTTTTAACAAAATCTGTAGCCAAAGGATTTTCAGGTCTTGTTTTTGACACTAAGGTTACTGCATATTCTATTACATTATCAGCAACAGGAATTCTACGAATTAAATGTTGAAAATCGATAATTTCCTGAGCTGTAAACAATGGATTTACCTTAACCGAAGAATCTGTAGTAGTACTTTTTACCACTTGCACTT
>CAMLKV010000412.1 GCA_946480635.1 uncultured Flavobacterium sp. | reverse complement strand
TTTTGTGAGATATAGTAATAAAATGCCTAACCAACTAAGACCTGGACCTGGTAATGCAGGTAAAAAACTACCAATAATACCAACTATAACGCAAATGAATCCTAGAATCAACAGTAATATATCCATAAATTTTTTTTCACTACTTTTGAATCCTAAATATAGCTATTTTCTCAAATTAAATTGGTTTACCCTAAAAATGAAAAGAATTCTTCCTTTTGTTTTGCTTTCATCAATGTATTCGTGTCAGTATTTTGAAAAAAATGTACCGAATAAGGATGAATTGTTAAATCAAGAGATTAAGAAAATCGATTGGGAAAATGTTGATGAATTTCCAAGCTTAGCAGTTTGTGATTCACTGGATACAAAAGAAGCCAAGAAGGAATGTTTTTTTGAATTATTGACTCAAAATTTGGAAGTTAAATTGAGTAATGATGATATGAAAAAGCAATTTCCTAATTTAGATACATTGCAACTTAAGGTAACAGTGTTTCCGGATTATACAGTTGAATTTAGTGCTCAAAATACTTCTGAAGATGTAGTTAAATTGGATAGTGTAATAAAGTCCAAAGCTGTGGATTTACCAATAGTTGAACCTGCAATAAAAAGAGGTATAAAAGTAAAGTCTGAATTTATCCTTCCCGTAGTGATAAAAAAATAATTAGTCTCGTGAAACAAGACTTTTTGCGTCTTTAAAGAGACGAACAAAATTTATCCCATTCTCGATAGTTCCATCTTTTATAAGTCTATTTTTAGGAGAAGAGATGTTGTCATCAAAATACTGAGTATCTACTATTTTTTGAGGGTCAAACTTTGGTCTAACAAATGATGTAACTACTATTTCTTCTAGCTCATCTCTAGAAGGAACCAAAACAACTTTTGCATAATAATTTTCAGCTCTGCTTGGGTCTAGAACTATTCTTTTAGGTTCGTATCCTTTAATACCAACAACTAGAATATCTTTTGGTTTTACAATAATAGAGAACAGCCCATTGCTATCCGTAATCACAATGTTCTTTGTACTTAAACTAATTACCTCTACGCCTTTTAAAGGGACATCGTTGTGTACTACTTTACCATGGACAAACATTCCGGTTTGTGTAAATCCAACCTGAGTTAGAAATATGAAAAACAATATGTAGAATCTACTTTTCATAAGACTATAATTGAGAGTAACATAAAGTTACAAAATCTTATGTTATAATATATTATGAAATAGGTTAATTGTTTTGGTTTTAACAAATTAGTTTTTTTGGGATTATTTTTTGAAAGTTCTTCCTTTCCATTTATAGTTTCCAAAAAAACTATAAAAAACTACTGCGGAACTAAAGAAAGGGTAAATTAAACTGCTTAGAAAAAAATGATTGAGATTCACTTTAAAGAAGTTTGAAGTATTTCGAATAAGTATATAGTCAACTATAAACTTTAAAATCATAACAGATATAATTACCTCTAGAGAGATGAAATTAGTTAGCCAAAGCAGTATAGATATTATGCAGGTTAAATTCATTAAAAACACACATGATCCTAATTGCTTGCTATAGACCCCTGAATAACTTCCTGTTTTACTTGCCCATCGTACTCGTTGATGAAATAGAGATAACCATGATTTTTCAGTTTGAGTGAGTACTAAAGTTTCGTTCGATTTTACAAAATGAACGTTTTCACTTTCATAATTAAGGGCTTTTTGTAATAAAAAAACATCATCACCACTTGCAATATTATCATTCCCTTCAAATCCGTTTAGCTCTTCAAAAAAATCTTTTTGATAAGCAAAATTAGCACCGTTGCATATGAATGGTTGTTGATTACCAAAACTTCCTATGGTTGTTCCTTGTAAGCTCATTAAGTCCAATTGCTGAAATCCATCAAGAACTGAATTCCCTGTTTGATAATAAACACCAGACACCATCATTTTAGGATCATGTTCTTTAATAAAAGCATCAAATGTTTTTAGCCAATTTTTAGGGATAATGCAATCCGCATCTGTTGTTATAATCCAATCTGTTTCAGCATTTTTGATGGCCGTATTAATAGCATCTTTTTTTGGTGAATTGGTTTTTCGAATATTTTTTAATACGAAAATCTGAAATCTGAAATCTGAAATCTGAAACTTATCTGTAGAGTCATCATCGACTAAAATAACTCTGAATAAGTTATAAGGATAATCTAGTTTTTCAATTGACTGCATTAACTTAGGAAGATTTTGGGCTTCATTCCTAAAAGGAATAACAATTGTAAATTGATTGGATGGTGTACTTTCTTTAGGAATGAATGTTTTTACTTTGGCGAAACCGTAGATCAGCCATAAAATGTTTAAAACATAGTATGTTGTTATGATAATGATTCCTGTTTCCATCCTGATTTAAATGTAAATACAAAATAGGCTCCTATAACAACTGGTAAAACAGTATTTAAAAACCACATAAGAGTAGTGATAAAAACTACAATCCATTCATTAACGCCCAGCAATCCGAAAAAGTAGACCGCCACACTCCCTTTAACGGCAAAGTCTAGAAATTGAAAACTTGGCAAAGCAGAAGCAAGAAAATATACGCTCGTTATGGCAGCCATCAATGATAGATAAGGCAGTTGAACGTCCAAAATCAAAAACAAAACATAGTACTGATGTGAAAAT
>CAMLKV010000411.1 GCA_946480635.1 uncultured Flavobacterium sp. | reverse complement strand
AACTGCTCGAAACGAAGACTATTCATTAGTAGCAGGGTTTGATGCAGGAGCAGATGATTATATCTCAAAGCCAATAAAACCTAAAGTATTGGTTAGTAAAGTAAAAGCGTTGTTGCGTAGATTAAAAGAAGAAGAAGCTTCTTCTGAAAATTTAAATGTTGGTGGAATCGAAATTAACAGAGAAGAATACAAAATTCATAAAGATGGTGAAGAGATAATCCTTCCGAGAAAAGAATTTGAATTGTTCTATTTGTTAGCTTCAAAACCTGGAAAAGTATTTAAAAGAGAAGAGATTCTTGACAAAGTATGGGGTAATGAAGTTGTAGTTGGAGGTAGAACTATTGATGTTCATATTAGAAAACTGCGTGAAAAAATTGGTGAAGACCTATTTAAAACCATTAAGGGAGTTGGTTATAAATTTGAATTTTAATGAGTATAAGTTTTAAGAAAACATACAAGTTTGCTGTAAAATCAGCATTATATATCTCATTGTTTTCTGTAGGCTTTGTTTCTATTTTAAGTTATTTTTTCTTCGAATTCAACTGGCTATTTAGCTTTGCTTTTGGAATTTCAATACTTGTTTTTTCCTTTTTTGTTTTACAATATAGAGTTGAACGATTTATATATAGAAGAGTTAAAAAGATATATGATGATATTTCCTTTTTAGATTCTTCAGAATTTAGAAATCAGCCAATAACTACAGATATGGCCACCCTAACCAAACAGGTTAGAAAGTTTGCTACCGATAAAAAGTTAGAAATAGAAATGCTTAAAGACCGCGAAGAATATCGTCGCGAGTTTTTAGGTAATGTTTCCCACGAGCTAAAAACACCTCTGTTTACGGTACAAGGTTATATATCAACACTTTTAGATGGTGCTCATAAAGATAAAGTATTACGAAAAAAATATCTTGAAAGAGCCGAAAAAGGGGTGGAGAGACTTGTCTATATAGTTGAAGATCTTGATATGATTGGGAAACTAGAAATGGGTGACGAAAGTTTGGAATTGGTAGAGTTTGATATCGTTGAATTGTCGCAAAACGTTATGGATTTGCTGGAAATGCAAGCCAATAAAAAAGATATTTCACTTAGTTTTGATTCTAAATATTATAGACCAATTTACGTTTTAGGGGATTATGAAAAAATTCAGCAGGTCATGCTAAATTTAGTAATGAACTCTATCAAGTATGGTAAAGAAGGTGGTTCAACCGAAATTGGTATCGAAGACTTAACAAACAACAAAGTCATCGTAAGAATTACGGATAATGGAGAAGGAATCGAGAAACATAACATCCCTCGTTTGTTTGAACGATTTTTCCGTGTCGATAAAAGTGGGAATCGTGCCGAAGGTGGATCTGGACTTGGTTTATCTATCGTGAAGCACATTATTGAGGCTCACGACGAGAAAATTTATGTAGAGAGTACCTTTGGTAAAGGTTCAGAGTTTTCTTTTACTCTTGAAAAAGTTGAAAAAGTTTCTTCCAACTAACATTGGTTTTGAAATCTTTTAAGCCTTTATATAAATCTATTTCAAGCAGCTTTTCTGTTTTAAAATCGTCCTGTTTACAATAAGGGACTAATCCTTCTTTTTTATATTTTTTAGCTAAATATTCTTGTTCGTATTGACCTGGAGTAGGGATGAAAAATGCTTTTTTACCCAATTGTGCCAAGTCCATAACTGTAGTATAACCAGAGCGGCATAATATAATTTCACTTTCGTTAAAAGCTTTTTCCAGTTCTACAGAATTCATGTAATTGTAAAAGGTAATGTGTTCTTTCTCTTCAATAATTTGTTGCGGCTGAATTTTACCTTTTACAAACAAAATATTGCCTTTGTAGGTTTGAAGTTCATCATTTAATTTTTCCTCCAACATTGTTCTTTGAGGTTCAGGCCCCGAAAGAATAACCATTAAATCATATTTTTTATCTAATTGTTTTTTATGCAAACGACTTAATGGACCAATGTATTTAATACCATGATGACGGGTGTCTAAATGGCCAAGTTTCCCTGTTAGGTTTGGAGTCGAATCAACATCTGGTACCCAACATTCATCAAATTTGCTGATAATGTATTGATGCATTTTACTGGTTAACCAAGTGGTATTTCCAGTCATTACATTAAGTTGATGGGTAATAAATACAGAAGGAACTTTTTTGTAACGCACGCCCAATCTATTGTCGGAAATGATACCGTCAATGTTGTGCTCTTTACATATTTTTTTTATCAGCCTTTTTTCTTCTAAGATGGCTTCAATCATTTTAGGACTATTGGCCAACAGTTTTAGTTTGAAGAATTGTCCGTTTTTTGGGTATTCGATATTGTAAGAAGGTAACTCTATGGTTTGAAGATATGGAAATTCTTTTCGCAATAAATCCAATGCGACTCCATCTGATGCTATAACAGGTGTGAAATTTTGTGTTTCGAGTGCTTTTATGATAGGTATGCAGCGAGTGGCGTGTCCTAATCCCCAATTTAATGGGGCAACCAAAATTTTTTTAGGTGTATTCTCCAAAGTTTACAAATATGCGATACAGTTTACTATTTAACCCTGATGGAAGCGACATCCTTTTTGCTAGGTCATTGAGGTTCTCGAAATGACCTTGTGAAAAGATAAAGCGTACAGCAGGAATTACCTCTGCAAA
>CAMLKV010000410.1 GCA_946480635.1 uncultured Flavobacterium sp. | reverse complement strand
GATTTTACGCTTAACATTTCTGACGATTTAATTGGCCGTTTCTCAGCTAGCAAAACCATTGCCAGAGCGGGCTTGGGTAGCTTGAGCACATCAGCATCCGGTTTTGGTGCAGGCGGTGGTTCTACCTATTTGGGCGCTGTGCCTACAGCTTCCCAAGGAAACCCTGCTCTATTGCCCTTGGAATCGAGCAACACCGATATCTCGTTAGAATGGTATTACGACGACAGCAGTTATGTATCTGCAGGCCTGTTCCAGAAAGACGTTAAGAATTTCCTCGGTTCTGAACGTGTAGAAACTACCTTGCTTGGAATTCGCAATGCGACTAACGGTCCAAGAATTGCAGCTGCGGTGGCGGATCTGGAAGCAAAAGGGTTACCGCTTAATGATGACAACCTTTTCGGTCAGGCGGTCTATAACGAGTTTGCCGAAGGATCTGCTGATTGGATCTCTCAATTTGGTAATGTTGACTACACTGCAACCGACGCTCAAAACTTCTACCTCGCTAATAGACCTGGTGGTTTGTGGGATCTTGAGAGCAATGATAGTGATCCATTGACTGTATTCAGCGCCAATACGCCAAATAACGGTAAAGAAGCGAAGATCTACGGTGCTGAATTTGCGGTACAGCACTTCTTTGGTGAGACCGGTTTTGGTGTTCAAGCCAACTACACACTGGTTCGTGGTGATGTTGGTTTCGATAATCTGGGTTCTTTCACCGAGTCTCAATTTGCGTTGATCGGTCTTAGTGACACTGCGAACTTGATTGCCATGTATGAGAACGAAAGTATTCAGGCACGTATCGCTTATAACTGGCGTGATGAATATTTAGCCGAAACAAACCGTGGTGGTTCCGCTAACCCACGTTATGTAGAGGATTATTCTCAAATCGATCTGAACATTAGCTACCTGGTCACCGATGCACTAACCTTATCGCTCGAAGGTCTTAACATAACCGGTGAGAACAGTCGCTCTCATGGCCGTAATTACGCCATGATGTGGGATATGTATGATCTTGGTGCTCGCTATCAAATTGGTGCTCGTTATAACTTTTAATTAAATTCTTTTTTGTATTTAATTAAGCACCTTATCTTTGATAAGTAAAAAAGCCGCTGCAAAGCGGCTTTTTTACTCCACTCAGTAAGTAGTGTTATAAGATATTTACCTGTCCACCAAACGTTAGATAATTTATTGAAGGTCTAATAAAGACAATGGCAAACAATGTGTTACTAAATAATATATCGCACCAAAACTTGAAAGTGATTGCGCGTTATGGCGCTGAATTTGGAAATAATGTGGGTAGTGTTTTGGTTTTTCCGACAGAGTTTGTTGAATTACAAAAAGAATATCCTATTTTATTCAGGCGGAATTTAGAAACCCAAAAATATCATGCCATCGCGCTTTTAGGCCTAAGCCAGAACGAGAATCTTTTTTCGGGATGGGCAGCAAATTACATTCCTGCAATTGTTGCTAAGGGACCATTTTTAATCGGTTTTCAGTCTCAAGATTCAGGCAATAATAAGACTCCTGTAATTCATATCGATGTAGACCATCCCAAAGTAAGTGAGCAAGATGGTTACCCGTTATTTTTAGAATATGGTGGCAATAGTCCCTATTTGGCGCATATTGCGAAAATTTTAAATTTAATTCATCAAGGTATGGCCGTACAAGATGGGATGTTTGATTTGTTTTCGGAATTAGACTTAATTGAACCCATTGATATCGATATCGATTTAAATAATGGTGAAAAGCACACGTTAATCGGGAACTACACCATTAATGAAGAAAAACTCGCTGCACTTAATGGGCATCAGTTAGAAACGCTAAATAAACCGGGTTTTTTACCATTGGCTTATGCTGTGATTACGTCTATTACGAATATTCGAAAGTTGACAGAAATCAAAAATAGCAAAAAATAACAATGCCAGAATAGTGATAACGAAGCGTAAAAAATCAAATTATGTCAATGATTACGGCTACCACTGCAGTTATTACCAATTACTCAAACCAGGCGTTGGATGAGAGTATTTTGTCATCCAAAGAGCCAGTTGTTATTAAAGGTTTGGTTAAACATTGGAAGCTTGCAGAGCAAGGATACCAATCAGATAACAGCGCACTCGATTATTTAAAATCGCACTATAATGGCCGCCCCTCTGTTGCCTGCATAGGGGCTCCCGAAATACAGGGGCGCTTTTTCTATAATGAGGAGCGTACACAGCTCAATTACGATTCCCGGCAAATGAGGATCGATGAAGTTCTTGATCTTATACAGGCCGGTTTTAACGAAAAGAATCCCGCCTCGTATTACATCGCTTCTAATATTATCGATACGCACTTTCCTGATTTCAGGCGCGAGAACGACATCGTTATTCCTAGGCCGGAATCTGCTGTTCCGCTGGAAGATCTTCGCATCAGTATTTGGATTGGCAACCGCACGACCGCCTGTTGCCATTATGATGCTTCCGATAATGTAGCTTGCTGTGTGGTAGGCAAGCGCCGGTTTACACTGTTCCCGCCTGATCAAATCGCCAATCTCTATCCAGGGCCTTTATCCCCCACGCCCGGAGGGCAGGCATTGAGTATGGTTGATTTTGCTAACCCTGATTTCGTCCAATATCCCAGGTTTGCTGAAGCAATAAAACATGGCCA
>CAMLKV010000409.1 GCA_946480635.1 uncultured Flavobacterium sp. | reverse complement strand
TCAGCCGCTTTATATTGTAGATGGAGTTCCTATTGATAACTCAGGTTTAAATAATGATACTGCCGCTAATAGTAAATGGTTTGACGGAAGAGATAACGGTGACGGTATTTCAAGTATTAATCCAAATAATATTGAAAGCTTAACAGTACTTAAAGGTGCTGCTGCTGCTGCATTATACGGATCACGAGCTTTAAATGGTGTTATCATTATTACAAATAAAAAAGGAGGAAAAGGTAAATTGCAGGTGGAACTTACAAGTGGTGTAAGTTTTGACAGAGTAGATGCCAAATATGCAGATTATCAGGATGAATATGGATCAGGAACGAATGGTACTTTACCAGATCCAACAAAAGGTCCTAATGAAATATATAATTATACAACTAGTGCATGGGGGCCTAAGTTCTCTGAAAGTGTTGGGCAGCAGATAAAAATATTTGATGGTTCTATGAAGCCTTATGCTAAAGTAGATAATAATATTCAGGATTTTTTCAAAACAGGAGTAACCTACTCAAATGGTATTGCATTATCTGCAGGAAGTGATACTGGTTATGTACGTTTCGGATACAACAACCTGAAAAATGATGACGTTATTCCGGAATCTGGTTTAGAGAGAAATGATGCAAGTTTAAGCGGTAGAATAAAATCTGAGAAATTTACTCTGGACGCAAACGTAAATTACATGGTTGAAAACACGCAAAACAGACCTGGGCTAGGAGATTCGCCAAATAACGTTGGGTATTCATTAAGCAGTTTAGCACCAAGTTTTGATCAGGCCTGGCTGAAAAATTATAAAAATGAAGAAACAGGGCAAATTTATCCATGGAATACTAATGTGTATCAATTAAACCCATATTTTACTACACAAGAAAATCATAACTCATCTGTAAAAAATCGTTTCATAGGAAATGTTACCGGAACTTATCAGGTTAAGAAATGGGCGGCATTAACTTTTAGAACTGGTTTAGACAGTTATGCTTTCAGTTCTAAAGATTTTATGGAAGCAGGAAGTACATGGCCGGGAAGAGATGAAGGTTATTTAGGATTGGATAATATAAATGTTTCAGAGATGAACACAGATATTATTGCCACTTTCAGTGATATAAAATTAGCTACTGACTTTACTTTTTCAGGAATTTTAGGTACTGGAAGAAGAGATTTTAAAAGAGAACAAAATTCAAGATTTGGTACTAAAATTATTGAGCCGGGTACTGAATACATCAGTAATTTTGTGAACCAGACAGAAAATGCTCCAGTAGTAACCAGAACCAGAACAAATTCTGTTTATGGTTCTGCAAAGTTTGATTACAAAGGATATTTATATGCTGAATTTACAGGAAGAAATGACTGGTTCAGTGTTATCAACAAAGATGCTTTTTATCCTGCAGCTTCGTTAGGTTTTATATTTTCTGATGCTTTAAAACTTCAGGGAGACACATTTAGTTATGGAAAATTCAGAGCTTCATGGGCACAGGTTTCAAACGCACCGGGAGCTTATAAAAATGCATTAAATTACACTACTTTTTCTTCTTATGACGGACAGAGTGTTGTTAATATTAAAAACTCTGCTGCACCAAATGCTAATTTGACTTATCAGTCTAAAACAGGAGTGGAGTTTGGAGTTGAAACAGCGTTCTTTAAAAACAGATTAAAAGCAGATATTACCGTTTACCGTGAAGATACTGCCGATCAAACACTTGATTTAGCTTCATCTGCTACATCCGGATATGAATTCCTTTCTGTAAATGCAGGACAATTAAGAAACGAAGGTATTGAGATTTTCTTATCAGGAACTCCAATTAAAACAGATAGTTTCGAATGGGGAATTGATTTGAACTTCTCAAAAAACAAAAACTCAATTATTTCTTTACATCCGGATATTAATACGTACGCTATTTCTGAAGCTCGTTGGGCTGGAGCCGCTATTGTAGCTCAGGTCGGAGGTCAGTATGGTACGATTATCGGAAGAGATTTTCTAAGAACTCCTTCAGGTGAAAAGATTGTGGATGCAAACGGTATGCCTTTGTTCACCGATTCTAAAGTCAATTTAGGAAAAGGACTTCCGGACTGGTCTGCCGGTTTAACCAACAGATTTTCTTATAAAGGAATAACGCTTCAATTTTTAATTGACATGAAATTTGGAATGGATGTCTATTCTATGACAAATTCATTAGCAGCACAAAAAGGACTTTTAGACATTACCACAGAGGGTAGAGATGCTTACAATGCAGCAAGAGCAGATGCAGTGGCAAATGATCCTGCTTTCAATGAAGCAACATGGATTCCAACAGCTGGTTATGTGGCACAAGGTGTTGTAAATACAGGAACTGCTGCTAATCCTGTATACGAACAAAATACGAAACCTGTAAATCCTCAGGATTATTGGACTACAGTTTTCAATAATACACCAGCACCTTTTATTTATGATGCTTCTTATGTGAAATTAAGAGAAGTAAGTTTAGGTTATACTATACCAAAAAGTGTATTTAGCGGAGCAAAAATTAACTCGATTTATGTGTCTGCATTCGCAAGAAATTTATTGACTTTTAATAAAGATCTTCCAAACGTTGACCCGGAATCTATGTATACTTCCGGTAATGGTCAAGGGTTTGAATATGGTTCACTTCCATTCAGACAATCGTATGGTTTTAAT
>CAMLKV010000408.1 GCA_946480635.1 uncultured Flavobacterium sp. | reverse complement strand
CCAATTACTGTACCTGCAGTATAAAAATTACCATCAGTAGGAACACCAGTAGGCACTCCTGTTGTAGACTGAAGTAAAATATATCCTGCCGCATTAGTAATTGTACTGGCATTAGAAAAACTTAAATTAATTTGAGTTGTAGAAGCCGTCACACAAGTAAAACTAGCTGCATGAGCTGTTGGCTCTAATGCTTTTGTATAAGCCGATATAGTTACAGGCGAAGTTAAATTATAACAATCTCCAGCGGCATTGTATTCGTAAGCCGTAACTTTATACTCAGCACCAGCATTTAAACCAGTGATGGTTCCTGAAGATGTTCCAGTTCCTCTAAAAATTACTCTGTTATTTGTGTCTATTTGACCTGCGGATGCCCAAGCCAAATTAGGCGTATAAGCTGTTCCGCTTGATGGCGGTGTAGCTGCAGCTGCCAAAGGTCTTACAACAATCATGGTTCCATTACCATTCCCCGCTGTCCAATTCACATTGAATCCATCCAATGTTTCTCCGTTTGAAGTTAAAGCCGAAGCCTGAGTAGATGGTGGCGTACAACTTGCTACAGCCCATTGTGCGTATAATGTTGTATTTGCCGAAATAGTAAAAGTAGCAGCAGGCGCATAAGAAGTTCCGCTTCCATCAAAAACAGTATTCCAACTACTAAAAGTATAACCAGTTCTTGTTAAAGTTCCAGAATTTAAAACCGTAACGGTTGAACCTGAAGCATATGGACTACTTGCATCTACTGGTGCTGTACCTCCATCGTTACCATTACCATTGTACGTCATTGTGTAGGTAGGAGTTGGTGGTAAAGTATTTGAATACTCCAGATCATCTATATATAAAAATGCACTATTAGTTGTGCTTGACTCTGCAAAAAAACCAAACCCAGACATGTTTGTACCTGAAGCTAAAGTTCCCGCTTTAGCCCATCCGCCAGCAGGTGATATTTTTGTTCCTCCTACCCATAAATCCCATTGTTGTGAATTTAATGTATAAGTTGTTCCTCCTGTATAATAAGTTGTTGACGCCGCTCCATTATTGGCATAAATTTCAATTGATTGATCAGTATCTTTTGCCAATCCAGAACCTGTAACAACAACATTTGAACCAGAAATTCTTCTATTAATAGCAGATATTGCTCCTGCTGTATATGTTATAGTTAAAGAAGCGACAGAATTATTATAATGGTTTGTGTAGCCATTACTATCACTACCAATTGTATTTAACCCTAAAGAAATATTTAAGTTCCCTGTGGTACCAGATGTATTTCTAATTTTCCCTTTTAGATAAGCAACAGTCGAAGGTGTATTCCAATCGTATACTCCAAATTTATTGGTAGAAGCGCTTGTTGATGATTGAATTTGTAGCTCAGAACCAGCTCCAAGAGTTGTTCCTGGATTAGCTAATACTATTGTTCCTCCTCCTGTACCAGTTCGTACCCTATAAGTACCACCACCAACAGGAGTAGAAGTCAAAAAAGTAGTACTAATTGTATTTGTAGGATGTGTTCCTGTTCCTGTTCCAAAATCATAGGTCCATACTTGTCCCCATCCAAGAACACTAAAAAGTAAAGAAAAAATAAGTAATTTAATTCTCATTGTATCTGTTTTAATTTTGTAAAACGCTCTATGAAAACCAATCGCTTAGTCTAAAATAAAGCGGGCAAATATATCATTCTTTCAGAATAAAAAAAGAAATTATAGTTAATTTTATCGTTAAATCTTACCAATAGTCGATAAAACCTGAGATTTTCGCATTTTTTACAAATATGTAATTTCTTACATTTTTAAATTTTAGATAGTTTTTGATAATTTTACTGCATGAATTCGAAAGTATATACTGTAGAAGAAGCAACAAAAAAACTGGAGTACTATTGCTCCTATCAGGATAGATGTCATGATGAAGTTTTCACAAAACTTAAATCGCTTGGCATGATTCCACAAGCCATAGATCACATTATCGTTCATCTTATCGAACATAACTTCTTGAACGAAGAACGCTTTGCCTGTAGTTTTGCCAGAGGAAAACACAACATTAAAAAATGGGGGAAATTTCGAATTGAAAACGAGTTAAAATTACGAAATATTTCTAAATACAACATTACCAATGCTTTAAAAGAAATTCCTCAAGAAACTTATATTGAGAATTTCCATCTCCTAGCCGAAAAACAATGGAATAGTGTTCTAGAGAGAAATCTTCAGAAAAAAAAGAAAAAAGTTTCTGATTATTTACTACGAAAGGGCTGGGAGAGTTATTTGGTTTTTGATAAAATAAATGAACTTGAATCTTTTTAAAACCTGTGTCTAAATAATATTTTTCACAAAAAGGAAACGGATTTTGTGTCTAAATAATTTAATTTATAAAAAAGACACACTTTTTGTGCTTAAAAAATATTTTTCAAAAAAAGGACACAAAAAATTTATTACAAAGTCAACAAAATACTTACTGCATTTCCTCCAAATCCTACTGCATTAACCAACACTTTTCTTATTGGTTTTTTAACAGTTTTATTTTGCACAAATGGCACTGGAATAAATGTGTTGTTTTGCATCATCATTATCGCTAATTCCACACTAAGCATTCCCGAGGTTCCAAAAGTATGACCCAACTTCCATTTATTAGTAGTAAGCAAAGGCACTTCGACAGGCTCAGTGCGA
>CAMLKV010000407.1 GCA_946480635.1 uncultured Flavobacterium sp. | reverse complement strand
ACTAATTGCAACAGAAGTAGCAACTGCAGAACATGTAAAATTAGCTTTAGAACATGATGTAGACATTCTTTGGATTGGAGCTCGTACTACGGTAAACCCATTTGCAGTTCAAGAAATTGCTGATGTTTTACAAAATACAGATAAAATAGTTTTATTAAAGAATCCTGTGAACCCAGATTTATCTTTATGGATTGGCGGTTTGGAACGTTTGTATAATGCAGGAATTAAAAAACTGGGGATGATCCATCGCGGATTTTCTACTTATGACAAATCAAAATATAGAAACAATCCCGAATGGCAGATAGCTATTGATTTACAAAATAAATATCCTGATTTAGTATTGATTTGTGATCCATCACATATAACTGGAAAACGAGATATGATTCAGGAAGTGTCACAACAAGCATTGGATTTAAATTATGACGGATTAATGATTGAAACACATTGCACGCCTGATGAAGCGTGGAGTGATGCGGCTCAGCAAGTAACACCTGATACTTTAAAACAAATGTTTGTCGATTTACGAGTTCGCAAAACTGATGATGAGACTGATGATTACCACCAACGTATTTCCAAATTGAGAACACAAATAGATTCGTTTGACGAAAAATTGCTAGAGATATTAGGTAAACGAATGAGAGTAGCTGACCAAATTGGAGCCTTGAAAAAAGAAAAAAATGTTGCGATTTTACAAAATACTCGCTGGAATGAAATTTTAGGAAAAATGATTTTAGATGGAGAAGAAAAAGGGTTGAGTGAAGAATTTGTGTTGAAAATTTTTAAAGCAATCCATCAGGAAAGTATTAATCATCAGGAAAAAGTTTATAAAGCAGATTAATTAATAATCGTATTTTTGCCAAAATTAGAGTTTTTAGTTGCTTCTAACTTCTAACTTCTGATTTCATATTTTAAATGACAGGAATCGTATATAAATCTACCGGAAGTTGGTACACGGTTAAAACCGCAGAGAATCAATTTTTAGAATGCCGCATAAAGGGTAAATTCCGTATTCAAGGAATTAAAAGTACTAATCCAATTGCGGTAGGTGATTTGGTTGATTATGATCTGGATAATTCTGCAGATGAAACAATTGGAGTAATTACAAAAATTCACGATAGAAAAAATTATATTGTTCGTAAATCGGTAAATCTTTCTAAGCAAACACACATTATTGCAGCCAATATAGATGTGGTTTTTTTATTGGTTACCATTAATAATCCAGCGACTACAACGAGTTTTATCGATCGATTTTTAGTTACTGCCGAAGCTTATGGGATAGAAGCTGTATTGGTTTTTAATAAAATTGATACTTACGATGAAACAACGTTAGATGAACAGCTTTATTTGCAGTATATCTATTCCAATATTGGTTATCAATGTTTAAGAGTGTCTGCTGTTGAAGAAAAAGGGCTTAATGATTTAAAAGTCTTAATGAAAGACAGAGTTTCTATGTTTTCAGGACACTCGGGAGTTGGGAAATCAACTTTAGTAAACGCTTTGGAACCTTCTTTAAATTTAAAGACCAAAGAAATATCAGATTCTCATAGTCAAGGACAACACACAACGACATTTGCTGAAATGTTTGATTTGTCTTTCGGAGCTAAAATTATAGATACACCTGGAATTAGAGGTTTTGGGATTGTAGACATGGAAAAGCAGGAAATAGGAGATTATTTTCCAGAATTTTTTGCCTTAAAAGATCAATGCAAATTTAACAATTGTCTGCATAAAGAAGAGCCTCATTGCGCTGTCAAAGAGGCGCTAGATAATGACGAAATAGCTTGGTCTCGCTATAATTCATACTTGCAAATATTAGAAGGAGATGATGAGACTTATAGAAATGATATTTACGGAAGTGAAAGAGATCCAAACAAATTTTAGAAAATGCGTGCAGTAATTCAAAGAGTTTCCGGAGCATCTGTCACAATAGAAGGTGAAAAGGTTGCAAATATTCAAAAAGGATTATTAGTATTGGTTGGTATAGAAGATGCTTCTAATCAGGGAGATATAAATTGGTTGACTTCAAAAATTGCCAACTTGAGGATTTTTGGAGATGAAAACGGAGTGATGAATCTTTCAATAAAAGATATTGATGGTGACATGATTGTAGTAAGTCAATTTACATTACATGCAGCTACAAAAAAAGGAAATCGTCCAAGTTATATTAAAGCCTCAAAACCAGAGTATGCTATTCCTATGTATGAAGCTTTTGTAAAACAGATGGAATTAGAACTTGGTAAAAAAATCCAAACTGGACAATTTGGAGCTGATATGAAAGTAGCTTTGATAAATGATGGTCCGGTGACAATAATAATTGATACAAAAAATAAAGAGTAATGGATATAAAAAACGCTCAACTCGACGTAGATAACTGGATAAAAAATCACGGAGTTCGTTATTTTAACGAATTGACCAACATGGCACAGCTTACCGAAGAGGTGGGTGAAGTGGCCCGAATCATAGCCCGTCGTTATGGCGAGCAGTCTGAAAAAGAAAGCGATAAAAACAAAGACCTCGGTGAAGAACTGGCCGATGTGGTGTTTGTGGTTTTATGTCTGGCGAACCAAACCGGAGTCGATTTACAGGCTGCTTTCGACAAAAAACTGGATCTGAAAACAAAACGCGACCACGACCGTCACCAAAACAACGAAAAA
>CAMLKV010000406.1 GCA_946480635.1 uncultured Flavobacterium sp. | reverse complement strand
ATTTGAGTAAATCTTTTCTTAAGTTCCGATAATGTTTGTTGTTGATTCTTATGAACAATAAACAACTGTGTATCTTTAGAATCATCCATAAATTCATAACTATATTTATGAAGTATGGGCGAAGATAAATTTAAACTATAAACCTGAAAATAATCTCCTAATTTATTAACTATTTCAATTTCTGTCATATCATCAGCATAGACAGTAGTTTTATTTAACAGAATTGAATAATCTTGGATTGCCTTAGGAAAATTATGTGCAAAAAGTCTAATTGCCTCGTTAATAAAATCTCTATCAATCGATTTCCCTTTTTGCATATATTGTTCGACCATAGGATACATTACTTTTGCAAATGCATTTATTGTCGCATCTGCATACCATTCTCCTTCATCGATTTTATTATTGATTACTTTATAAGCCCATCCGTTACCAATTGCAGTCGCCAAAGCTTCATCTAAATAAGAGTATGCAAACTTTGAATACAAAGTATTATTATCATTAAAATATTCTTCAATATCAAACTGCTTGCTTAATTTTTGTTCTCTGTAAAGAATATGACACATTTCATGCAACACAACTCCATTTCTTGATGCATGATCTATCTCATCTGAAAAAACTCCTACACACAAACTATTTATATGAGGTGTAGCTGTAGAAAATCCGTTAATACCCGGAATTGGGTAAATCGCTACTTGAAAAGGAATGTCTGCTGTCCAAGAAGAATCGTAAAAAGCCCTGATTTTATTGAAAATATCGGCATTTGTTTTCTCAAATTTAGATAATTCAAAAAGCTGCTTTTCAATTTTATTTTTATTTTGTATCCAAACTAAATTATCATACTTCTCTTCTGCTTTTTTAAGTAACTTGTATAGCTTTTGATTTGTTTCTAAAGGAATAATTCCTAGGCATTTTAATTTAAATTCCTCCAAGTCCCCAGAGGAAACTGCATTCATAATCAATAAATCAAAAGTTGAATTGCTTTGTTTTCTACCTCCTGGAAATCCTTCTCTATTTATTACATCATTCAGATTTAACTTAGAGTATTCTTCAACCAAAGTTTTAAACTCATAATCCGTTTGCCCGCCAGAAACGATGTAATCTTTAAATGACGAAGATGTACCATGGGAACCAATTGCTGTTTGCATAAAGTTAAGCACACAATACGGCTTACTGATTTTATAATTAAAAAAGTTTTGTGAAAACCCAGCTAAAGAGAATAATAATATTGTAATAAAGGAGTATACGTATCGCATTATGAATGTGTTAATCAAAACAAACTTAAAATCTGGCCTTATATCTTGACTATAAAAATAAAAAGATTGTTGTGAAAAGCAGGAAAACCAACCAAAAAATTTTAAATACGAAGTTAAATGTTTAATTTTGAATGAATTTAATTATTAACCTTTTAAATATAAATAATATGGCTTTTGAGTTACCACAATTACCTTATGCATATGATGCATTAGAACCACATATAGATGCTAGAACAATGGAAATTCATCATTCTAAGCACCATAATGCATACACAACAAATTTAAATGCTGCCATTGCCGGAACAGACTTGGAAGGAAAATCTATCGAAGAAATTCTTAAAAATCTTGATTTAACTAAAGCAGCTATTCGTAACAACGGTGGTGGTTTTTACAATCACAACTTATTTTGGACAGTAATGTCACCAAACGGTGGTGGAGAACCAACTGGTGAGCTTGCTGAAGCTATTAACTCGGCTTTCGGAAGCTTTGCTGCTTTCAAAGAAACTTTCTCTAAAGCTGGAGCTACACAGTTTGGTTCTGGATGGGCTTGGTTATGTGTTAAAGATGGAAAATTAGAAGTGTGCGGAACTCCAAATCAAGACAATACCTTAATGCCTGGTGTTGGTTGTGGTGGAACTCCAATTTTAGGAATGGATGTTTGGGAACATGCTTACTATCTAAACTATCAAAACCGTCGTCCTGATTATATCGAAGCTTTCTTTAATGTAATTAATTGGACTGAAGTAGCAAGACGTTACGCTGAAGCAAAATAATAAAGACTTCATTATATAAATAAAAAAAGCGCACTGAAAAACAGTGCGCTTTTTTGCTATTATTAATTCATTAAATTCAATAAAAAAGGTAGAACTGTGTCTACCCTTTTTGCCCCAAATCTACCATAAACTTAACCTACTTATGTAATGGTGAGGTAAAAGTATACCTCTGGTTTCTGTGTTCCAAAAATAATCGTCAAAAAGAAAAAAAAATCGTTAATCGGATTATAAATATTGTTTTCTAACTAAATTTAGTTAGATGATTTTTGGAATATTTTTTAAGAGAAATAATGTAATTGAGAAGTATATAAAAATAAAAAAGGTAGAAGTTTAATTCTACCTTTTTTGCCCCAAATCTACCATAAACTTAACCTACTTATGTAATGGTAGGCCAAATGTAGATTTTGATGTATCAGTTGCCAAAGAAAGTCGTTTAATTACACAAAAAGTCGATTAAGTGCATTTATGTAATCCTTTTAGTACGCTCTCGCATCCTTACCTTCATAAAAATTCATGAAAGCTCTGTTTACCACTCTGTTTCCGCCATCTGTTGGATAATTACCTGTAAAATACCAATCTCCTAAATTCTTAGGACATGCTATATGCAGATTATCAACAGATTGGAAAATAATT
>CAMLKV010000405.1 GCA_946480635.1 uncultured Flavobacterium sp. | reverse complement strand
GTATTTGCTATTGGTATTTAATAGTGAAGCTATTTTAACCAAGGTCATATCTTTTTCAAGGTACTTTTTATTATGTTCAAATTTTTCAAGTCTTTTTAAGACAGAAGCCACTACTTCTGGATTGATGTCCAGTTCCACTTCTTTATTACTGTTACCTAAAGTTAAAGGTTTTAAAGTAGTTGGTTTATGTTCCATCAGCTCCTTAAATAACCGTTTGTTTTTAAAATGCCTATTGATAAAAAAAGCTAATGTCAATGCCATTATTATAATTATACTACTCCCAATAAATGTTCTGAGTTGCATTGATTGCTCTATATCAAACTTTGCTTGTATTAATTTTTTGGTATCGTATTCCTTATGTATTTTTCCTGAAAGGTATTTGTAATCCTGGTTTAGGAGGTTGTCTACTTTTAGCAGTTTATTGATATAGTATAGTTCCTGTTTGTTGTTGTTTTGTTTTTGATAGTAATTAATTAGTAATTCGTACGCTTCCCTCAAGTCAGGACGTATGTAATTTTCTTTTTGAAAAGTCTCGTCTACCTTCTTTAAATAGGGTAACGCTTTTGCTAATTGATGTTGTGACCAGTAACTTTTACCTATATAAAAATAAGCAACTGTTTCATTAGCGAAGTCTTTGTTTTGTATGATTTCAGGTAGTGCCTTTGTCAGTTTGTTTATTGCCTCTTTATAATTGTGCAAAAAATATTGATTTACTCCTTCAGAATGTAAAAAGTAAGGAGCCATTTTTGAAATATCATACTCTAAAACTAGATTTATTCCTAACTGATTTATTAGGCTTGATACTTTATATTTACCTAGTTGCGTGTAAGCCAATCCTAAATTATGAAGTGATTGTAGGTAAGCACGATCATTCTCTTCTTTAAAATAGTTTGTACTTTCTTTAAATAAGGCAATTGCTTCATCATAAAAGCCTAAATAAAGTTTAACCTGTCCGATAGCAAATTTAACTTTGTGAATAAGATATTGATCATTTGTTTGCGAAATGTATTTATCTGCAATAAGGTAGTTGTTCAGTGCTTTAATTAATTCTTTTCGGTCATAATGAACGGCACCTTTTGTCATATAGACAGACCCAATCAATTCTGCATCGCTGGTACGTTTGGCAGCAGAAACCATACTATCTGTATATAGTAGCCTTGTTTCCTTATCTGTTTTATGAATAAAAACTTTATAAGCTAATGCTAATTGTTGAAAATTGTTTTCTGATTTAGCTTTTGTCAACCAAACTCTAGCATACAGTAGTTCTCTACTACTATCCTTTTTATTATAGGTTATATTTTGATTGAAGTATTCGTAGTTTTTATTAGCAAGGCTATCTGGAACACCAAAACTCTTCTGTTGTGAATTACCAGCATGATAAACCAACATGTAAATTATAAGAAAGTATTTTTTTTGCATCATTCTAAAAAATTGGGGCTCAAATAATTAAAAGGCTCAAAATGAATGTGCTTAGAACTCTTTTATTTGAGCGAAATGTAAAAAAAATAATCTAAAATATATAAGAAATGGATTACAAAAATAAAGAACTGTACTATAAGTTATAACTGCCTGAAATATTGCTGTTTATTATTGAATTTTTGATGTTTAATTCGAGAATCACACATTTTAGATTCGAGAATCGCAGAGTTGTTGGTTTGTCAACAGTGAATGTGCCAAGTAGTTTTGCCCCGAATTCAAATGGTTTTGTTATGAGCAAAATCATTACCAGTATTGTTCAGATTACCCCGGGAGAAATGAACTGATGAAAAAAAGTAATCAGTAATTTTAAAAAACAACTACATGAAAAAAGTAAATTCATGCCAATCTATTTTTATTTTTTTAAACTTTTTAGCCTGTTCGATTGCATTTGTGTCTTGCAGTAAAGATAATTTTATAGCAGAAGATAGTACTACTAGTATACAAAAAGTCCAAAATACGACTTCTCTTAGAATGGGAGATATTATGCCTATAAATAGCGATAATCCTTATGATTCTGTGGGTAGTATTCATAATGAATTATTTGAAACCTATTTTGAATTGCAAAATCAACCTCAAACCCTTGCAAGTATTGTAAATCGAGTGGATTCTATCGCCAATACCCATAATGATTTTGTCAGTATAAAAAGCACTGATTATCATGCAGTGTCATTGAGTAGAATACAGTATCTTATTGCTGCTAACGATACTATAGTTTTTGAAGTAATTAATGGGACAAATATGACTGTACCAGCTAAAGAAAGTTTAAACTCTTTTGTAAACTCTCTACTTTCGCTTTTAGACAAAGAAGACAATTGTGACGTTTTCTATGACTTTGTTGTTAATTATGAAGCTACAATCATTAATAACCCGCTGTTTGTTGAAAGAGATAAAAGGATTATCCTGACTGCTTCATCAATTGTACGACATATAACGTATCGTGCTATGAAGAGACCTAAAAAGAATACTGACCCAGATTGGGATCTGCTTATAGGGAATATTATGGGTAGTATTGATGGGGCTATTTGTAATGAAGCAGAAGCAATTACCAAGGCATTAGTAGCTGGAATTGCTCAGAATCAATAGTGATTTGTATTATTAGTTAATTGAAGCATTCATAATAAGAATGAAAAAAAGCTACTTAGTTTGAGTAGCTTTTTTTAGTTTTCATCGGCTTGATCCA
>CAMLKV010000404.1 GCA_946480635.1 uncultured Flavobacterium sp. | reverse complement strand
GATTATTTTACTGATTACCGATTTCAAGATTATAAATTAGGACTAAACTTTACCATGCCTTTATTTTTAAGAAAAGAAAGAGGAAGTTTGAAATTAGCCAAACTAAAAGTGCAGGACACCGAGTTTAGTTTACAATTTGAAAAGCAACAACTAAAAAATAAGATTGAAGCACTCAATCAAGAACAAACCTCCTTAGAAAAGCAGCTTCAGATTAATAAAAAATTGGTTTCAGATTTCGAAAAAATGCTAACCGCAGAAGAAAAATTATTTGCAATGGGCGAAAGCTCTTTGTTCGTGATAAATTCCAGAGAAAACGCATTGGTGAGTTCTAAACTTTCTGATATAGCTCTGGAAAATCGATATTATAATGCGTTATTAAATTTGTACAGAGCAATAGGAAACCCTTAATTATATTCCCAACTTAACGCCTTGTTTACAGAATAAATTGGGCAATTCACTCATAAACTAAAATTTTAAAAAAATTACTCCTTGAAAAATCTCATAAAATATAACAAAATTCATATCCCATAAATTTAAGTATTTATTCCTAGAATGTTGTATTTTTGCAAACCTATGTAAATAACATGAGTGCAATTATTATAAAAACCCGCGAAGAAATTGAATTGATGCGTGAAAGCGCATTAGTTGTATCTAAAACATTAGGAATGATAGCTTCAGAAATCAAACCTGGAGTAACTACTCTTTACCTAGATAAATTAGCCGAAACATTCATTAGAGACCATGGAGCTACACCAGCTTTTTTGGGGATGTATGGTTTCCCTAATTCGCTTTGTATGAGTCCAAATTCGCAGGTTGTACACGGAATTCCAACTGACAAACCTCTTGAAGATGGCGACATTATCTCTGTAGATTGTGGTGCTTTAAAAAATGGATTTTATGGTGATCACGCCTATACTTTTGAAGTAGGTGAAGTGGCTTTGGCAACTAAAATGTTACTAAAAACCACCAAAGAATCTTTATACGCTGGAATTAGAGAACTAAAAGCTGGTAATCGTACAGAAGATGTAGGTTATGCTATTCAAAAATACTGTGAAAGTAATGGTTACGGAGTTGTAAGAGAATTGGTTGGCCACGGTTTAGGACGTACAATGCACGAAGCTCCAGAAATGCCTAACTATGGCAAAAGAGGTCGTGGAAAATTACTTCAGGAAGGAATGGTTGTTGCCATTGAGCCTATGATTAATCAAGGTACAAAAAACATAAAGCAACATAAAGACGGATGGACTATCACAACTGCTGATGGTAAGCCTTCTGCACATTTTGAGCATGATGTAGCAATTGTTGATGGTAAACCTGAATTACTTTCAACTTTCGCATACATTTATAAAGCTTTAGGGATTATGAGCAATGAAGAAGATGAATTTAGAAAAGTACCTTTAGCTATCTAATGAAAAAAATATTCAAATTCTTTTTGAACGTTGTTCCAAGACCAATACTAATTAGGGTAAGTATTGTTATTCGTCCAATTTTAGCATTTCTCCTAAAAGGAAATAAATTTACAGATCCAATCGATGGAAAAAGCTTTAGTATGTTTTTACCATATGGTTATGGGTCACAGAGAAACAATGTTCTTTCTCCAAGTACACTTTCGCTAGAAAGACATAGATTACTTTGGCTGTATTTAAAGAATGAAACCGATTTTTTTACTTCAAAAGAAAAAAAGAAAGTACTTCATTTTGCGCCTGAACAAGAGTTTTTCAAACGTTTCAAGAAACAGCAAAATATAGATTACACAACAACCGATTTGTTTTCACCACTAGCTGATGTAAAAGCTGACATCTGCAACCTACCATTTGAAGACAACTCTTACGACATTATTTTTTGCAACCACGTTTTAGAACATATCCCTGATGACACTAAAGCGATGCAGGAACTATATCGTGTTTTAAAGCCTGGAGGCATTGGAATTTTTCAAATTCCGCAGGATTTATCAAGAGCTACGACTTTTAGTGATGACACTATAACTGATCCTAAAGAACGTGCAAAAATCTTCGGACAATACGATCATGTTCGTGTATACGGAAGAGATTATTTTGATAAATTAAGAAGCATTGGTTTTAAAGTTGTAGAAGAAGATTACACTACAAAACTTTCACCAGAATTAGTAGAAAAATACTGTCTGGCAAAAGGCGAAATCATCCCAATTTGCTATAAATAATTTCTTGGCATAAAATTAGTTGTAAAAATTATATCTTTACTGAACAGATATTAAATAATGCAACGACTTATTCTTTTTATTGTTTTCGCTTTTTTGGAAAATCACTTAAACGCTCAAGCTGTAAGTGAAACTGACCCACCTTTTAATATAAAAACAGTTACGTTTACACAAAACACTAACAATGTATATCCTTTTTTTAGATTAGGAGAACCATTTCAATTTAGTTTTGACGACTTGTATGGTAATGAAGAAGATTATTATTTTACAGTCACACATTACAATTATAACTGGACTCCATCCGATTTAGCAAAAGCAGAATATCTTTCAGGCATTGACAATCAACGTATTCAAGATTACGAAAACTCTTTTAATACGCTTCAACTGTATTCTCATTACCGTTTAAATTTCCCAAATAACTTTTGCCATATTACAAAAAGCGGAAACTATTTAATATCAATTTTTAACAGTACTCGAGACCTGATTTTTTCAAAA
>CAMLKV010000403.1 GCA_946480635.1 uncultured Flavobacterium sp. | reverse complement strand
TAAGGAATTAAATTATGGAAAAAATAGTCTTAGATATGAATTAATGCTTTTAAAAAATAAGCTTTTAAGAGAAACTGGAAGAGATAGTAGAATTGTAATTATAAAACCAAGTAAAAAATCAAATTATAAAAATTTAGTTGACATTTTAGATGAAATGAGCATAACAAAAGTGCCAACGTATGCTGTTGTTGACATCACTCCAGAAGAAGAAGCGTTGTTAGCCCAACAAATAATTTACGGATTAAATATAAAAATCTTACTTTTGCATCGCAATGAAAATGACAAAACAACACATAGCACTAGAAAACAAACCTCAATCTATAAGATTTCGAGATAGTTTTCCTATGTCAAAAAATGGATGTTTTGTACTAAGTAATGCAATACTTATATGATTTTAAACTAAATATAGTAGCAATAATAGCAAAAGCGTCCTTCAAAAAGGGCGCTTTTTTAGTTTTATACAGTTTTGAAAGAGATAAAATTGCCCATTCACAACAAAAAAAAACGATGATAAATTAAATTTTTAGAAAAAAATATAAAAAATGTTTAATGAATAAACAACATAGAATTTAAGGCCCCTTGAAAGTTAATCAGATGAGAGACAGTCATTTGACAAAATAGAGAGTATCCGTTGTAAACGGACAGGATTTCTATTGCCTAAATTTGATATTAACTTACTGAAAATCAATGATTTATTTTTAAAAAATATTTGGAAGTTACTTTTTTTTGACTTTATCTTTGCCATCGAAATAATGACTGAAACAATCAGACAAAACATTTAAATAAAAATATAATGAGAGTAGAATTTCAACATAAAGCGCAATTTAGAAATGATCTAGTAATAGCTAGACAAGATTTTCGCTCACTACCGAGTTTAGATTTCAATTGTACAATCATAGGTGTAAGTATTAGCAGGTATATATAAATTTATTATATAGCAATTAATATAGAGGCACCCACTAGGGTGCTTTTTTTATGCACAAAAAATAGGAGAGTAGGGCTTATTTATCAATAACCATTAGTTGTAGTAAGTGTTCAATTTTCTTACTCTCTTTAAGGTCTAATAGCTCAACTGGATAGAGTATTCGCCTACGAAGCGAAGGGTTTCAGGTTCGAATCCTGATTGGATCACAAATAAGGTTCTATAGTTCAAGGGATAGAATGGCCGTCTTCTAAACAGCAGATACAAGTTCGAATCTTGTTAGAACCTCATATAAAGTTCTTTAGAAAGGGAACTGGCTCATTGTGGTAAAGGTTAACCTTCCCGACTGTCTCTCGGGAGCTACGAGTTCGAAATGTTTTAGCATTCGTGAACTCCTATTAATAAAAAATGAAAAACCGTGAACAATCTCGTATGAGCCGCAATTTATGGTGTTTTTAGTTTAATGGGTAAAACCTCAGAGTGTGAATCTGAAGAACAGGGTTCGAATCCCGAAAACACCCTAAAACTGGGAAGATAACGATTGGTTGTTTACCTGCTTTGGATGCAGGAGGTTGCAGGTTCGAGCCCTGCTTCCCAGACATTTGATAATATAAGGAGGACTGCCAGTGGCAGTCAGGTATAAAATGAATTGACAAATGATTTTCATTTTATATCTGATATAGGTTGGTACTCTATTTTATAAATAAAAATGACTTGTAATGTAATGGTAGCATACGTGATTTTGATTCACGGAGTTTAGGTTCGAGCCCTAACGAGTCAACAAATACAGGAATGGCGAAATGGTAAACGCGTCAGATTTAGAATCTGAATTTTGAGAGTTCAAATCTCTCTTCCTGTACAATGGGGTAGTGGTGTACAAGGTGTGCACGCTTACCTGAAGAGTAAGAGGTATTCGTTCGATTCGGATCTGTCCCACAAAAAAATGATCACGCAAAATAATTGCGCAGTACCATTTGAATCTTTGTTTAACAAAATGATAAAGATCTTCTAAGCGAAGAATAACAATATCAAACAAGTCCTGTTGGGTGTTTCTGTATAGCACTAATGTGGTGAATGTTGCGCAAGGCGTATTACTTTTTACTATGCAACTTGATTTGGAGGTTTTGGTTGTTTTCCAAAAAACAGTCACCACGCTATGGGTCACGGGTTCGATTCCCGTACATACCTCAGGTATGTTAGTTCAGTTGGTTAGAACAATAGCCTTGGTTACGTAGGTTCGAATCCTACACACAATTAGGGATTGTGTTTGACAGCGGTTGTCACCGAGACAGGCTCAAAATCTGTTTTATTAACGAGTTGTTATTCTCATTAAAAAATAGCACAAAGAAAACCTAAGTTCTTTATCAGATGAAGTTTAAAATAAACCAAATCACTCTGATAATGACCTGAATAAAGAAGTTGTTTTCTTAACCGTTTTTTTGCTTTTGTATTTGATTGCATCGGATTTATCCTTTACAAAAAATAATATGAAACCATTATCACGCTTTCGATTGCACGCTAGATTCCGTCTATTATAGAGGATGAAGAAAATTAGGTTTTCTTATTTAAGAATAGAATTAAAACTAAAAACTGAAATAAAATGATTAAAAGAATTACAATTCAGGCATACCAAGTAGGTTTGGTATTTGAAAACAGAAAATTAATGCAAGTATTACAAGAGGGAAAATATTTGTTATTGGGTAACAAAACCGTTCAGATTTATGAGACAAAAGATACTTTTACACCTTCAAGTGATTTGAACA
>CAMLKV010000402.1 GCA_946480635.1 uncultured Flavobacterium sp. | reverse complement strand
GCGCTAGATATACATTTACTGATGATATAGACGGTAGTTTTCCTAAAAACAATAGCTTAAAGCAATATGCTTTTGGAAATACAAATAGTAACGACTGGTATGTATTTACCGGAGCAACATTAACATACACATTTGGACAAAAACCATGTTTTTGTGCTGACGAATAAAAATGAGCTTATTAAACAAAATTAACACAGAAAATTTACCTAAGCATCTGGCCATTATTATGGACGGCAATGGTCGTTGGGCCAAACAACAAGGAATGCTACGTGCTTTTGGGCATGAAAATGGTACAAAATCTGTGCGAACAACTGTTGAAGCTTGTGCAAAACTGGGCATTGAAAACCTTACGCTTTACGCTTTTTCTACTGAAAACTGGAACAGACCAAAGTTAGAAGTAGATACATTAATGAAACTACTTATTTCTTCCTTGAAGAAAGAACTAGCAACTTTAGTTAAAAACAATATACGTCTTAACTCTATTGGTAATCTAGAGACCCTACCAAAAGGCGTACAAAAAGAATTGTCTGAAGTAATTGAAAAGACTAAAGACAACACACGCATGACCCTTACTTTGGCACTAAGTTACGGCTCAAGGGAAGAAATCTTAAATGCTGTTAAAAAAATATCAGATAAAGTTAAAAATAATATAATTTCAATTGATGGTATTGACGAATCCATATTAAATAATCATCTTTACACGCACAACTTACCGGATGTAGATTTAGTAATAAGAACAAGTGGTGAGCATCGCATCAGTAATTTTTTGCTTTGGCAAATTGCCTATGCCGAATTTTACTTTACAGATGTATTGTGGCCTGATTTTAAAGAAGAGCATTTATATGAAGCAATTATTAGCTATCAAAAAAGAGAACGCAGATTTGGAAAAACAAGTGAACAAATTAAATAAATTATTAAGTATTAAAAACAGTGTTAAATTGGCGCTGTTATTCATATTCTTCGGTCATTCATTTAATACAAATGCTCAAGACAGACTTTCTTTTGAAGAAGGTAAGCCTTATATTTTAAAGAAAGTAACCGTTACTGGAAAAGTAACTTACAATGAGCAAACTATAGTTACTTTCGCAGGACTTGAAAAAGGTCAAAAAATAACTGTTCCAGGAGAGGAAATCAGTAACTCTATCAAAAAACTTTGGCGTTTAGGCTTATATAATGATGTAAACTTTTATGTTGACAATATAGAAGGAGACAGTATATCATTAAATTTACATTTAACTGAACTTCCCAAACTAAAGGAAGTTAAAATTGTTGGTGTTAAAAAAGGAGCTATTGAAACTTTAATAAAAGACAACAGTTTAACTCCAGAAAAAATTGTAAATGAAAATTTACTTACCACCACTAAATATTATATTGAGAATAAATATAAAAAAGAAGGTTACTTTAACACAAAAGTACACATAACGACTGTTGAAGACACAGCTACTATCAACCATGTTAACATGCTTGTAAATGTTGATAAAGGCAAAAAAGTTAGAATCAAAAAAATCATCGTAGAAGGTAATTCTCAACTTACAGATTCAAAAATTAGAAATGCAATGAAAAACACTAAACAAAAAGGGTTTTTCAGAAAAGGTATTCTTAACGTTTTTAAATCTTCGAAATACATAAAAGAAAAATACAAAGAGGACTTAGGATCAATAGTAGATAAATATAAAGAAAATGGTTTTAGGGATGCTCGTGTTAAATATGATACAGTAAACTACAACAAAGAAAAAAACAATGTAACCATAAAATTAAACGTTGAAGAAGGAAGAAAATACTACTTTGGTAAAATAGATTTTTTAGGAAATACAGTTTACAACGACACTTATTTAAGCAGACAGCTTGGAATTAACAAAGGTGATGTATACAACGGCATTTTATTACAAAAACGTATTTCCGATCAATCAAAACCTGACGGTGACGATTTAACCAATCTATACCAAAACAATGGCTATTTGTTTTCGAATATCAATCCTGTAGAAGTTAGTACTGCTAATGATACAATTGATATGGAAATTAGAATCGTTGAAGGACCATTAGCATACTTTAATAAAATATCTGTTGTTGGCAACGACAAAACTAATGACAAAGTAATTTACCGTGAATTACGCACAAAACCTGGTGATGTTTACAGCAAAGAAACATTAGTTAGAACAATTCGCGAACTTGGTCAATTAGGATTCTTTGATCCTGAAGCGATCAAACCAGATTTTGAAAATGTAGATCCAGCTGCTGGAACTGTAGATATTAAATATAACTTAGTGGAAAAAGGAGCCAGTCAAATCGAACTACAAGGTGGTTATGGTGGAGGAGGTTTCATTGGAACATTGGGGTTATCGTTTAATAACTTTGCAATGTCCAATATCTTCAAAAAGGAATCATACAAACCTCTACCAATGGGAGACGGTCAAAAATTAGCATTAAGATTACAAGGAAGTACATATTTTCAAACGTATAGCTTCTCTTTTACTGAGCCATGGTTTGGAGGTAAAAAACCTGTACAATTTTCTGGTTCAATATCTTTCAGCAAGCAATTTTCAAATAACTTTGCTACGGGTAGAGTTGATAAAAGTAAAAGTTTCAATATATTCACAGCATCAATTGGTTTAGCAAAAAGGCTTAAAGTGCCAGATGATTTCTTTGTCTTATCTCAAGCGCTTAGTTACCAACATTATGACTTGAAT
>CAMLKV010000401.1 GCA_946480635.1 uncultured Flavobacterium sp. | reverse complement strand
CATTGATAACTACGTTTTTGAACATTGGAACTTTATAACCTGGCATTTCGACAACAAAGTAACTATTCGATTTTATTCTTAAAACTTTATTCAAAATATAAGCCGAAAAAATAGCCATCCCAAAACCTAACATATACAAAGTCATCAATGTTAACCCTTGCATATTGAACAATCCAAACAAACGTTTGTCAGGGATAATCAATGAAATCAAAATTGCATATACTGGTAAGCGAGCTGAACAAGTTGTAAAAGGTGTTACCAAAATAGTAATCAATCTTTCCTTCCAATTTTCAATATTTCGAGCCGCCATAATTGCTGGAATGGCACAAGCAGTTCCTGAAATAAGAGGTACAACACTTTTTCCGCTCAATCCAAAACGTCTCATTATTTTATCCATCAAAAAAACCACACGGCTCATGTAACCACTTTCTTCTAATACCGAAATAAAAAGAAACAAAAAGGCAATTTGTGGAATAAATATAACGATTCCTCCTAATCCAGGGATAATCCCCTCAGCAATTAAATCGGTCAAAATACCTGGTGGCAAATGTGATTTTGCATATGAACTTAAGGTTGCAAAACTTCCGTCAATGAAATCCATAGGAACACTTGACCAATCAAAAATAGATTGAAAGATTAGCATTAAAATTCCGAAGAAAATTAAATATCCATATACTTTATGCATAAGGATTCTGTCCAATCTGCTTCTTAAATCTTTTGCAGAATTAATATTAACTGTTTGCCCAACTTTGAGCACCTCATTTATAAACTGATAGCGCTTAATGGTTTCTTTATGTTGTAATCTTTTTAAATCTTCTTTTGACTTGGTGAAAGATGGATTAGGTAATTCCTTTCTATCCAAATTTACATCCTGAGTAATTACCAACCAAAGTTTGTATAATAACTGATTTGGAAAGGCTTTACGCAGATTACCAAAATAAACTGGATCAATCTCAGAAGCATTTAAACAAGGCTCTGTAGGGAGGTTTTTATAGTTAATGATGAGATTTTTTAATTCCTCTATACCTTCATTTTTTCTAGAACTGATTAAAGCTATTTTGGTTTTTAACATTTTTTCCAAATATGGAATATCTAAAGTAATCCCTTTATACGACATTCTATCGGCCATATTAATCACCAAAATTGTTGGGATTTCTAAATCTTTAATTTGAGTAAAAAGAAGTAAATTTCTTTTAAGATTTTCAACTTCAGTAACTACAATAGCTACATCTGGATAATCTTTATCATTTCTGTTAAGAAGTAATTCGATAACTACATTCTCATCAAGAGAACTTGCATTTAAACTGTATGTTCCAGGTAAATCAAGAATAGTAGCTTTAAGATTAGATGCTAACTTACACACCCCTACTTTCTTTTCAACAGTAATTCCGGGATAATTACCAACTTGCTGATTAAGTCCCGTTAATTGGTTAAATACAGATGTTTTCCCAACATTGGGGTTTCCAATAAGTGCTATGTTGATATTCCCAACCTTCATTATTTTATTTCGCTAGGAATTTGAACTTTAATGGCTTGTGCTGTTTCTAGTCTGATGGCTAAATATGAATCGTTCACATTCAAGTATAAAGGATCACCAAAAGGAGCAACTTGCAGTATTTGCACTTCATTTCCAGGCAAGCAACCCATTTCCAGTAATTTTAAAGGAACCAATTCAATATCGAAATCTTGAATAATTCCTTTTTGTCCTATTTGCAATTGTGCTAAGTTAATATCCACTTATTTAGATTCAGTTTAGATTGCAAAAGTACTAATTAAAATCATTCTAAATATGATAAATATCAATCTTCAAACAATTATTCTTTTTCTGATAAGTATTTGATGTCTTCTAAAAGCTTTTCAACTTCTTCACGCTTTGTACCATCATAGAAACCTCTAACTCTTCTTTTTTTGTCTATTAAAACAAAGTTTTCGGTATGCACCATATCATACATTTCTTCTGGTTTTCCTGTTTTTACGGCCAAATATGATTTACGCGCTATGTAATAAATGTCTTTTTTATCACCTGTTACTAAATTCCATTTTGCATCTATTACTCCTTTCCTTTCGGCATAAGCTTTTAAAACTGGAACACTATCAATATCAGGAGTAACTGAATGAGAAAGTAGCATGATTTCAGGATTATCTTTTATCTGGTCTTGTAACCAAACCATATTATCAGCCATTATTGGACAAATCGATGGACAAGTTGTAAAGAAAAAATCTGCCACATAAATCTTGCCTTCGTAATCTTTTTGAGTAATCGTTTTTCCATTTTGGTTTGTAAACGAAAAATCTGAAATAAAATGTTCGTTGGCTATATGTTGAATAGTGGTATCCACTAATTCTGGATTCACCATCGATGGTGTATAAATAGGAAGTGATTTAACAGGTTTTAGAACAAAATAAAAAAGTGATATTATAACTATAGATAAAATAGAAAGAACAATAAGTAATATTTTGAATCTTTTTAAGAAATCAATCATAGCGAATTTTTGCTGCAAAGTTACAACTTGAAGTAATAACTCATTAATATCATTTCTATACAAAATGTTAAAAATTGGATCAAAACAACACAATTCAATACATTTGATAATTGTAACATTTTACAAAAACCAACTACTAATTCTAAAATTTAACCAAAAATAAATATGAAAAAGAATGTTTCATTAAGTGCCATTGCCTTGTTCAGCTTAGCTGTTA
>CAMLKV010000400.1 GCA_946480635.1 uncultured Flavobacterium sp. | reverse complement strand
TTTAAAGTAAACGAATTCTAACTTACTGTAGGTTGAAGTATTCTTGGTCTGACATTTCACCTGTCTGAATTCTTTTAAGTTCTTCCATGTGTAACATAATGTAATCATGAGTAGCTTTAGAAATATTTGCAGGTCTTGCCAATCTGTAAGTTCCATTCAAAACGCCATTATAATAGTAGAAGAAATTATAATCAAATTGTGATGCTGTTAATTTTGCATTAGCTGGATCTGCTAATAAGAAACCTAAACGAACTGCCGAACGACGTTGAGGAGGTGTACCATGATGACCTGAACTTGTTGTTGAATAATCACCAATAGAATATGCAAATTCATAACCTGTAGCAATAGATGCGAAAGTCGATTTTCCATACCCTCTTCTTAAATAATATCCAGCCATACCGTCTGCTTCCAATTCATTTGGTCTTGCTGTTGATTCAGTTACTGACGGAAGACCATAAGCATATTGCAATTGATGTCCGTACTCATGGGCTAAAATCATTACATTAATTAGATTTGAAGCATCTTTTGATTTTGCATCTCTAAAAATTCCCTCGCCATAATATATTCTTCCTGAACTATATGAAATTGCATTATACGTTGAATTCCAATTCGTTCCATTGTATACGAATCTGAATAGAGGCGCTGCTACTGAAGTACCTCTCCAAAATGTTTTAATAGCTGTATTTTGATTGTTCATCAAAGTTACATCTGAAGACGTTCCTGCACCAGCAGACAATGTTGTTGATAAAACTGCTGAAGATGGCCAGTATGCATCAACATACATGCATTCTTTTTCAATACCTTTTGGTTGTTCAATTGTTTTGGCTTCAAAGTTTTCAGAAGGAACTTCATTTTCATCCTTTGAACATGAGTAGATTGTTGCTAATGCAACAACACTTAAAAATAGTGCACTCTTTTTAATTGGTTTCATAATTGTTTGGTTAAAAGTTAATTATGCCAAATTTAAAAAGTTTTTAATATAAAAATTTATTAAACTTAATCTTACAAAATGTCAATATTGTAAATATGTATTTCATCGATAAAAACAAACACTTAATCGATAAATACCTTATAAACAGTTATATACATAACAAAATACTTTGAAAGAGATTTATTTAAAACAACGAAAAAAAATTAAGATTGAGTTAATTTCTTTTTAAGATCAACTTTTCGTTAAAAACAACAATTGCAAGTAAAATTATTGAGTAAGCAATCATTTGTCCGAAGTTAATTTCTTCTTTAAAATAAAATAGTGCGAGAAAGAAATTTATCAAAGGATTTGTATACATCAATACGCCAACTGTTGCTGAATTCATTCCTTTTAAAGCAAATAAGTTTAGGACTAAAGGAATTATGGTAAACAAAACAACTATTAATGTCAACAAGACCCAAAATAAAGAAGCTACAGGTGTTTCTCCTTTATAAGATGGAAAGAAAGGTAATATAACGACCGAGGCAATAACCAATTGTGTTGTTAGTACCACAAATCTGTCAAATTTATTGTTCTTTCTCTGACTAATTAAATACAAGGCAAATGTTGTTGCAATTACCAACGAATATATCAAGTCCTTCACATGACCATAAGACAAAATAGCGCAGCTTATAACAAACAAAAACACAGCTAACCATTGCCATTTACTCAGTTGTTCTTTAAGTATGAAAAATGCAAGGACAGTTGTTATAATTGGACATATTAAATAAGCCAATGAGGCCGATTGTACACTTACATGATTAACGCAATAAATAAACAAAAACCAATTGAAAACTAATAAAAAACCTCCTAAAACAGTAAGCGAGATAATCTTTATTTTCTCTTTTTTATCGAATGAATTATAAATTTGTAAATCGGCTTTAATTTTTTCTTTTCTGAAAAATATATTGATTATCAATAACAATACTGTAGCATAAAATACTCTATAGAAAAGAATATCTAAAGAAGGATAATCATGCAATGGTTTTAAAGCTAAACTAAAAAATCCCCAGATAAAAAAAGCTGAAAAGGCAGATAAAAAATATTTATTAATTTGCATGTAGGTTGTATTTATATATAGTTGAATTGTGTATTAAATCTGTATTTAGATTGAAGTTTTTATCATAAAAATTCCATGGTGAATTACCTATAAAATAAAAAGTATCATCTTTAATCAAACCATTTGTTGGTTCAATCATTTCACTTCTGTTGTGATCAATGACTTTCAAACTTATAATTGAATTATCATTATTTAAAAACAACTGAGTAACACGATGTGGTTTCACACCATTTTGCAATGTGATTAATGAGTTTTTATAATATAACAATCCATCAATTCCTTTTTGGGAAAATCCTTCAGGCAATTTCATCCAATTTCTATTAGAAGTATTTTGAATATCAATTCTTAAAATCCCTTTTAAATAATCTGCAATAAATATTTCGTCTTGATTTTTACCAAAAGTAATTCCTTGAAGATTGAATGCCTCTTTCTTTAAATCTAACCAGATAGATAACTCATCATTTTTGATTTGGTAAATTAGAGCTTCTCCACTATCTGAAAGGAACACTTCTCCTTTATCATTAATAATCAAATCTCCAAAAACATGATTTCCTTGAACAGAAAACCTCTTGACAATACTTTTGGTCTTAATGTCAATTTTCAAAATTTCAGATTTTCCTTCTAAAGCAGAAACATATCCTTTCATTTCAGGAATTGCAGTTGCTGTAATCCACAAA
>CAMLKV010000399.1 GCA_946480635.1 uncultured Flavobacterium sp. | reverse complement strand
AAAAAGCCTCAAAATGACAGCTTCAAAAGTTGGAAAAATGATGTCCTTTTTTAAAATCAGCCTTTTGCAGACCTTGCAAACATTAGGGTTTTTAAAGCCAAGCCGTTTTAGGCGTCCAAAACCCTGCTGACATATGATTAACAAAATAACATGTCTTAAAAATGAAAAAAGCAGTAAAGAAATTAGCCGAGAAAAAAAGTTTACAGAAAAATGAAAAAAAATCAAACTTTTTATAAAAACCGAATATTTATATATAAACAACATATTATGAGTGAAACAATATTATTAGTAAGTATCTTTTTTGTGTTCATCATTGTAATGACACTGATATTGAATAAGGTAGAAAAAGACAGAATACCACTTATGGGAGACTTTTTTAAAAAAGTCCTACCAAGTATACCCGTGAGTAAAATCTTCTCAAAAGGTAAAAACAAAAAGACGGAATAGTCAATAATGTTCCGTAGATGTCCCGAGGATGAGCCCACCATAAGCCCACTGGTTCCCACTTTATCCAATGGATAAAAAAAGTACATCCCTACCACATCAGCAAGCAGAGATATACTCGAAACAATGATTATAAAACGTTATAAACACAAAAAAAGCCTCCCGTAATCGGAAAGCTTAATCTTTATAGAAAGTGTCTTAAAACTTAAAAAACTTCCACTATGCGCATGGCGTTACCTTGTGCCAGTAAGTAATCAGCGTTATCTACCTTTTGATAAAACTCGATACCTAACCCACAAATCACACTGATACCTGCTTCAGGAACCAGTCCGCCCGGAGCTGTTGCAGTAAGTGTTATGGTTGTGCCGTTGTTGTCAATAGGCTGTATAGCACTGTAAGCAACAATACTGGTGCTGTTTTGCTCCGGCACATCAGGCTCATAGTTTAGTGTACTGCTGTCGAAGCTGTAATCAGACAACCAACCCACAGCACCCGCAATACGGAAACCCGTAGCCCCAGACGGAGGATTAATAAAATTCTTTGGTATAAAAGCAGGAATACTAAAAGTGATCTGCACACGATCAGCATCGGTAGTTACTGTATGCGGAGCGTTAAAAACAGACGTAAAACTTATCTTCTCATTAAGTTCCAAACCTTTTACCTGCGCTTTGTTCGCACTGAGTGCAATGGGACGTTCCCCACGCACCCCGCTTGCCTTGGCATTAATCGATTTAAAAAGTCTGGTTAAACTTGATGTTAAAGTACTTCCACCCATCGTTTGGATTACGCTGTTAAGCGAAGTCCTGAACGCCTTACCTACTTTAGCTGAACCGCCAAACTCGGCGTTGTTCTCTCTAGTTCTCACAAAGTTCGCCCCTGTTGCAATCCTTTCTTTGGTCGGACCGCCTGCGGTTCTGGCCAAGTACTCTCCGTTAGAAGTGTAAAAACTCATTCCTCCAATGTTACCAACTAACTTGATAACGCCTTTTTGCTTGCTCATAATTTTAATTTTTAAAGGTTAACAATAAACAAGTAGAGTTCACTTCATAGAGATATTTTGTAGGAATAAATCCAATTATTATGCCGAAATCACTTACAAAAAAGTTAAAGAATTACTAAATGTTTTTCTTTACAGTTGGGAGAAAAACAGTATTTTTGAAGCGTAAGGAAAATGCAGGTGATACGTTCTTAAATGCGATTTTTTGTAAAAAAGAGCCATGAGTAAAGGCAAAAAAGGTCAAAAAAACAGGTAGAGACATACAAGTATAAATACAACGGAAAAGAATGGCAGGACGAGTTGGGATTAAATGTAACTGCAATGGATTATCGTCAATATGATAATGCTATTGGGAGATTTTACTCTATGGATGCATTATCTGAAAAAGCCTATAACATATCGCCTTACCGTTTTGCTTTAAACAACCCAAACATATGGATGGATCCTACAGGATTATTTGAAACAAGAAAAGAAGCTAGGGAATATAGAAGGGAACACGGCATTAAAGGTGGTATATCAAGACAAAGTGACGGCTCATATGCAATCAGTGATAAAAAGAACGGCATTAGTTATGCAAAAGGGGATGATTCTCAAGGTTACGAGCGATTCTCCAATGATGGAGTTCAAGAATCGATAATTGTAGAAGCTAACAACCCTAAAAAGAATGAAAGTAATGTTGTATCTACAGGAAAAACAATAAATGATTATGCAGGATTGGCTTTAGCTCCTGTAGAATATGTGCCAGGCTCTTTTAGAATAGGAACAGCTAGTCAAACATTTAGTCCTAAATATTATTCTAACTGGACTACTGGAAATCAGTATACAAAAGTTACCACATTTGGTAAAGTTGGAAAAGCTTTAGGTTGGGCTGGTTTAGGAACTGGTACGCTTTTAGATTATCAAGGTGTTAAAAATTATAACAATCCCAAAATAGGTCCAAATAGTCCAAATTCCGTTCATCCTAGTAAAGCTGGCTTAAATTTAGGCATGGGACTTTATGGCATGTTTGTTAATCCAATACCATCTTTGATGTATAGCGGTATTGACACTTTTTATCCTGGAGGATGGGATCAAGCAATGAAAGACCAAGATAGACTAAACCAAGAAAACAAAGCAATTAATCCAGACTTCCAATTATTCCCTGGAGCAATGAAATTTTAATTATGAAACTTTTAAAACTTTATCAATATTTTTTTTACAAACTCTATAAATCAATAGAGTACACATCTGTTCCTAAATTTTGGAGTGAATGGAAAGCAATAGGTCTTTTAATATTAT
>CAMLKV010000398.1 GCA_946480635.1 uncultured Flavobacterium sp. | reverse complement strand
TAGGCAATGCTACCACTTCTTTACCATGATCAAAACAAGTCATTGTAGCCACAACATGCCATCCGTTTGTTGAGAAATATTTAGTCGTAGCAGCTCCAATTCCGCTTGAGGCTCCAGTTATTAGAACAGTTTTCATTAGATTAATTTCTTTTGTCTATAAAAGTGATAGGTTTTCTACTCATAGGAGTAAAAATGATTTTATTAAGTTGATCTGAAGGCACAAATTCAACTTTAGGAGTTACTCTAAGTTTAGCTCTAAAATGATCTTTAATTTCAGACAATAATTCATCAGAAGGCTTAGAAGAAGCAATCTTTATCAATATTTCATCGGTTCCTAAATCATTTGTAGAAATTTCTATAACATGATTTTGCACCGATTCAAAATAGTTCAACAAATCGTGCATTGCAGGTGGATACAAGGTCGTTCCTTTGTATTTAATCATATGTTGCTTTCTTCCCACAACAGGACCTATTCTGTGTGTGTTTCTTCCACATGTACATGGTTCAGAATGTAACTTTACAATATCACCCGTTTTAAAACGCAATAAAGGCATTCCCTCTACTCCTAGCGTAGTGATTGTTAGCTCTCCGCTTTCACCATCAGCAACAGGATTATCGTTGTCGTCAAGAATTTCGGTAATAATCAATTCGGGGTGATGATGTCCTCCAGAAAAAGCTTCACATTCGGTAAAAGCCGTACTCATTTCGGTAGAAGCATAGGTAGAATACAGCTTAATTTTCCACTTCTCTGTTATTTTTTCAGCTAAAATAGACGGTGAAAAATCTTGATTTCGCAACGATTCCCCAATGCATACCACACCTTCAATACTCGAATTGTTATAATCTATATTATTATGTTCAGCATATTCAATCATCTTCAATAAAAATGATGGAACAGCGATTAAATACTTTGGTTTATATTTTAAAATCGAATCCCATTGTAATTCAGGGATTCCTGCTCCAACACGGATAACACCAGCTTTTAGTTTTCGCAATCCAAGGAAATAAGCCAATCCAGCCATGAATCTTCTGTCCATAGTAGTCATCAATTGTACTACATCTCCTTCTTTGATTCCTGCACAAGCAAAAGAAATGGCTTCGTTGTAGGCTAATCTTTCTAGATCTTCATCGGTCAATCCAAAAGTTACTGGACTTCCTAAAGTTCCCGAAGTGGTTGCATAATCGATAATTTTATGCATTGGTACACAAAAGAAATCATCGTTATATTGTTGTAAATCGGTTTTACTAGTAACAGGGATTTTTTGCAAATCCTCTATCGAATTTACATCATTGATATTGATGTTTTCTTTTTGGAATAATGCTTTATAATACGGTGAATTTTCACTTAAATAGACCAATAATTCCTTAAGCTTCTTCTCCTGAAACTCCTTTATCTCTCCTTTTGATGCTTTTTCTATTACCGGAATCATTTCAATTTTTTATGTATCTTTTTAAGATAGTTTTCTATGTTTTCTTTATCAGTAAGTGTTGTAATTTCTTTTGTTAAAGCAGTTTCAAATTGAACTTTTGCTTTTTGAAATTCTTTCTTCTGATAATAATATTCTCCTGCTTTATAATATACAATCCAGTGCTCTGGATTCAGCTTTTGAAATTCTGATATAAATTCAGGTGATGCTACTCCTTCTTCGTCAATTATTTTATCAAAAACAGTACTCTGAGCTCTATATTTTTCATAATCCTTAAATTCCTCTGAATACACAAAATTATCTTTGGCAATTGTTAAAGAATCAGTGGCTAAAGCTACAAAATCATTTTCTTTTTTGTTGAAAATTTTATTTAGGTCATACGCTACAAATTCCCCTAGTTGATATGGATTTGAAGATACCCAAACCATTCTGCTTTCAGGTTTAAAAATCACCGCGTGATGGGCTAACAATTGGTTTAATGATTTTTCATTTCCGTAGCCAATTTTCTTATCATGCAAGCCTTCTTTGTTTCTTAAAATATCAGCCATTTTTTGAGGCGTCATTTTGTTTTGATGATCCAATAGCTCTTCAAGTCTGTCATAACGATACTTTGAATGACTTTCCTTTATATGTTCAATATTTCGTTCATCTGTTTTATATACTTCACTTTGAAAATGATTGGTACAGACCAATTGAT
This sequence comes from uncultured Flavobacterium sp., assembly GCA_946480635.1. Next base: position 596 of record CAMLKV010000398.1, on the reverse strand, counting down.
TATCCTGATTAGGAACTTCATACACCCCAAAATGCTTTGGAGACATTTCTATAAGCACTGCTTTCTTGTCTCTTGCACTTCCAATCATGATAGATTCTGACACAAAAACCTGACGCTTTTTAGCTATTTGTATAGCTTCATCTATAGTTGAAGCATATTGTAAAATTTCGCGAGCTACAATAGAAATTGGTGTTTTGGCAACCAAAGGAATTTTAGATTTTCCAGCATTTATAGTGATTGTAAGTCCTTCTTTGTTCATTCCTGAAACCACGCCAATCATTCCGCCCCAAGTTACCATCATAAATGGGTGACCTGAATCTGGTTTGATGAAAGCAACTACTTTATCTTTTGCAAATTCGTCTCCTGCATAAAAATCGAAATTGCGTCCTAATAATAACTCTCCATCTTCTGTTTTATCTCCCCACAATGCTAAAGAAGAACAACCCACCAATGCTAAATCTTGCATAGCATGACCAATATCGTGTGCTCCATGTAAATAGAGACTTCTTAAATATTTGGGAGCAATTGAATTGTATTCGTCTGAAGCATATTGTGATACCCCATAAATTTCGGTTTTATATTCCTCAGGAACATTT
>CAMLKV010000397.1 GCA_946480635.1 uncultured Flavobacterium sp. | reverse complement strand
ACATTATTACGTTTAGCCATAGAAATTTGTGCCGTTGTAGCTTTTCCTTCATTTCTTAAAACGCCTAAACGCCATGTTAATAATTGCGCTTTTGTAATTTCGGTAATCATTTCTGCTAATTTTTTCTGCTGCAGCTGAGTTCCTCCAATTGGTTTACCAAACTGAATTCTTTCTTTAGCATATCGTAAGGCTGTATCGTAACAATCCATTGCTGCACCAATTGCACCCCAGGCAATTCCGTAACGAGCTGAATCTAAACATCCAAGAGGTGCTCCTAAACCAGATTTATTTGGTAAAAGATTTTCTTTCGGAACTTTAACATTGTCGAAAATTAATTCTCCTGTTGCAGAAGCTCTTAGAGACCATTTATTATGAGTTTCAGGAGTTGTAAATCCTTCCATTCCGCGTTCAACAATTAAACCGTGAATTCTTCCTTCTTCATTTTTGGCCCAAACAACGGCAATATCAGCAAAAGGAGCATTAGAAATCCACATTTTATCACCATTTAAAAGATAATGATCGCCCATATCCTTAAAATTGGTAATCATACTTCCGGGATCAGAACCATGATCGGGTTCAGTCAGTCCAAAACAACCCATGAATTCTCCAGTTGCCAGTTTTGGCAAATATTTCATTCGCTGTTCTTCGTTTCCGTATTTCCAGATGGGATACATTACTAAGGAAGATTGTACAGATGAGGTGGATCTAACCCCGGAATCTCCACGTTCAATTTCCTGCATAATCAAACCATATGAAATCTGATCTAATCCCGCACCGCCATATTCTACCGGAACCAATTTGTGCTCATCTGTTAGTAAATCATCAAGATTGTAATAATCCGGGGCTTGAAATAAATCAGGTTTCATGGTACGATAGTTTTATAGATACAAATCTACACAAAGAAATATAACAAAACTAATTGTTAATGTTGTAAAAATTAATTTATTCAACTTCTCGAGATCGTAGAAGTATAAAAATAAGATTTTGTAATGTGTTTTGAACCTGAAAAATTAAAAAAGAGGAAATTACATTTTGAGGTAAAAATCTTTTGTCAATTCGATATATTCGGGTGTATACACATGTCTGTCGATTTCGATAGTCAATTCATCGATTTCGATTTCAGAAACTTCATTTCTGCTAAAAGCCAATAAACTTCTTTTGATTTCTGAAGTTGGAGTCCCTTTTACACGGGTAATTTTTACTGGATATAATTCAGATTCTTTGGCTAAAGCAATAAAGTTTTCGTCTTCTTTGGATGGAAGGATGACAGCAAATATTCCGTTTTCAGAGAGTAATAAATCTGCAGCTTCAATTAATTCTTCAAAAGGCATGGCATCCTGAAAACGGGCTAAATCGCGTTGTTCACTTTCAGTTTTATAATCTTCGGACTAGAAAGGTGGATTAGAAACAATTAAATCGTATTCGTCTTCCGGTTCGTCAATAAATTCATCTAATCCGGCATGAAAGCAGAATAGACGATCTCCCCAGGGAGAATTTTCGAAATTTTCTACTGCCTGTTCGTAGGCATCTTCATCAATTTCTAAAGCATCGATTTGTTCGGCATGAGTTCGCTGAGCTAACATCAAAGCTATCACACCGGTTCCGGCACCAATGTCTAAAACACTAAACGGGTTGTGATTAATTGGAGCCCAGGCGCCTAATAAAACACCATCTGTTCCTACTTTCATAGCTGTTTTGTCTTGCAGAATAGAGAATTGTTTGAACTTAAACATAATGATTTAAGAATGATGATTAACGATTCTTGATTTTTGATTTTCCTTGATACGAACGAAAAATGTTAATTTGAATAATCTAAAAATCCAACAATCTAAGAAGTCCAAAATCTAATTATAAGTACATTTCTACTAATCCCTCCGGAAGATTCATGATAACTTTTTTGTTTTCCCTGTCAATTTTCACAAGAAAATGATCAATCATTGGAACTAGTATTTCAACCTCGCCATTTAAAACTTCAAAAAGTGGCTGGGCAGAAGAATCATTGATAGAAGTTATTTTTCCAAATATACCTAAACGCTGATCTTCAATTTCGAAACCAATAACTTCATGGAAATAAAATTTGTTACCTGTAAGTTTTGGCAACATAGTCAAAGGAAGATAAATGGCACTGCCGACTAAAGCATCTGCATCTTCTTCGGTATTTACATCTTCAAAACGAACTCTTAAGAAATCGCCTTTATGTAAAGAACTTGTTTCAATAAAAAAAGGAATCAGATGTTTGTTTTGTTCAACAAACACTGATTCCAGATTTTCGTATAACTCAGGTTCGTCTGTGTCTAAATAGATCAGAACTTCACCCTTGAAACTAAATTTTTTAGCGATTTTACCTAAATAAAAACATTCTTCTTTACGCATTATCGCTAAGTAAAATTATGCCTCAGTTGTTTCGTTATTCTCTTCTTCAGCAGGAGCTTCTTCAGTAGCAGCTTCAACTTCAGCAACTTCTTCTGTAGCCTCCGCAGCAGTTGCAGCAGCGATAGCATCTGCTTCAGCCTGAGCTGCAGCAGCAATACGCTTAGCGTTAACTTCTTTTTCAGCTTTTAAAGCTTTAGCTTTAACATCAGCTTGTGCTTTTGATAAACCATCTTTTTTAGCATCAACTTTTCCAGCTTTTGCCTCTAGCCAAGCTGCTAATTTAGCATCTGCCTGCTCCTGAGTTAAAGCTCCTTTACGGATACCTCCATCAAGGTGGTGTTTCAACAAAGCACCTTTGTAAGA
>CAMLKV010000396.1 GCA_946480635.1 uncultured Flavobacterium sp. | reverse complement strand
TACTGCTGCAAACGTCGTTGGCTGGATCATTACCAAATATGACGTATTCAACAGACCAGTATACACAGGATGGGAACAGTCCACAACAGTTAACAGCGCAGGAAGGATAGCCAAGCAAGGTGCATGTAATATCGCAACAGTTTTCAATGAAAAGAAAGTGGTAGCGGGAACAAATACAGTCGATGGTATTGATATTTACTACTCCAAGGATGTAACGCCTGCAAGCATTAAACTGCTCACCGTAAGCTATTACGACAACTACATCTTTCCGGGCGCAGCTCCAAACCAGACAACAATAGAGAACCAGGCTGCCCTTGCAGGTGCTGATCTGAAAGGACTATCTACCGGATCATGGACAAGGGTTGCGACATCTACAGCGGCAACTCTAAGTGAAACATCCACCATCTATTATGATAAAAAAGCAAGGCCTATACGTTCCCATCTCAAAAATCATTTATTAGGTGAAACCTATACCGACAGCGAACTGGATTTTACAGGAAAACCTAAGCATACGATCACTTATCATAAAAGGCTTAATGGAAGTTCCCTATTAAAAACAAAAGATGCTTTTACCTATACTCCTCAGGGAAGACTCCTTACCCAAACCCACCAGATCAATGACGGCAGCACAGTGGAGGTTATATCCAATAATATCTATGATGAATTGGGACAGCTAGTTTCAAAAAATGTAGGGAACACTACAGCAGCTCCTGTACAAAAAGTTCACTACAATTATAACGTTCGTGGCTGGCTGACAGCAATCAATGACATCAATGCACTTTCCAAAAGCGGGGATCCAAAGGATTTATTTGCTTTCAAAGTCAATTATAATGAAATAAGCGATGTGACCAAAAAATTATATAACGGAAACATCAGCCAGACACTTTGGGCAACTGACAATACGGATAAAACTATCAAAAATTACATCTATACCTATGACAACCTCAATCGCCTGAAAAGCGCAACAGACAATACAACCTACTTCAACGAAGATAATATCCTGTATGACAAAAACGGGAATATCACCAAGTTAAAAAGAAAGGGACATTTGGTTGCACTGCCATCCATTGCAACACCTTCTAATTATGGGCTTATGGACGATCTGACCTACACTTATGATGCAGGCAACCGGCTTCAGACAGTGTCAGATCTTGGCAATGACACTTACGGCTTTAAGGATGATGTAACCGGATCAGGGGTTGTTGACAACGGTGTGGACTATACATATGATGCCAATGGTAATATGCTTACCGAGGCCAATAAAGGCATAACTGCCATTGTTTACAATCATCTAAACCTGCCAACAAAGATTACTTTTGCATCCACAGGAAATATTGTCTACATTTACAATGCTGCAGGACAAAAAGTGCAAAAGAGGGTTACCATCGGTGCAAATACAACAGTAACAGATTATTTGGGAGGTTATCAATATGTGACAACACCGCAGGGAACTACATCGCTTAAGTTTTTCCCCACTGCTGAAGGTTATGTGGAAGCCGTAACGGCAAGTTCTTTTAAATATGTATATCAGTACAAGGACCATTTAGGGAATGTTCGTCTGAGCTACGATAAAAATCTTGCCATACAAGAAGAAAACAACTACTATCCTTTTGGAGTGAAGCATCTTGGATACAATGGTGCCACATCATCCTCTAATGATGCCTTAAAGTATAAATACAACAGGAAGGAGCTCCAAGACGAACTAGGACTTAACGTTTATGACTACGGAATGAGAAATTATGATGCGACCCTAGGTAAATTTTTTAATATGGATAGATATAGTGAGAAATATTATGATGTTAATCCATATCAATATTGTGCCAATAATCCTGTACGTTTTGTCGATATAAAAGGAGATTCAATAAGTGTTAATAAATCGCTTACAGAAAATTGGGCTTTAAATTATGTTATGAATCTCTATGCAAAGACAAAGGCGGGAAGACAATTTTTATCTCACTTTGCAAAGAAAGGACAAACTGTTTTTGGGCAAACTTTCGATAAAGATGGTAAATACGATAAAGCTGGCTTAAATCTTGAGTTTACTACCTATAGAAGTGAAAATGCAGGTGATAAAGGTGAAACGGATGACGATGGTAACAATACTATTACAGTTGGACTTAATTCTTATGAAGAAGTTTTCTCTCAGGATGGAAATTATTATAATTTCTTTGATAATACGGTCACACATGCAGGAAATATGTCAAAATGGATTTTTAGTAGAACTATAACAGCATTTCATGAGACATTTATTCACGCAGATTTATCTGCAAAAGATTACATGGATAATAAAAAATTTGATAACAGCAATATTCCGTATAGACCAAAAGGTTTTGAAACACAATGGCAACATACTCATGTTTTATATGATAATGAAAAAAAAACAAGCTGGCAAAGAGATGGTTATAGTGGTATACAAGAAGCTAACTCAATTTTTGGAAGGTTTTACACATCAGGGCAATTGTCTAGGATGATGTGGACTTATGAAGGAGGTAAATATTAAAAACATCAAAAAAATGTTAAGAAAAGGAGCAATCAGTATTTTATTATTTTTTCTGCTATTAAGTTGTAATAAGCATAAAAATGAAACAAGTGATATTTTTTACTTTGGATTATATAATGGTGAAAATATTAAAATTCAAGATGATATATTCACAATACAAAAGAAGAAGCTAAATCTTTTTGATTCTATTTATGTTTTCAAAAAAGGAAAAAGAGTTTTAAGTTTCAGAGAAATTT
>CAMLKV010000395.1 GCA_946480635.1 uncultured Flavobacterium sp. | reverse complement strand
GGCCAAAATCACATTGAAGATTTCTCAGCAGGTTTAAATCTTTCTTGGGAAATAGGGATTTGGGGTAAAGTAAAAAATCAGAAAAAAAGAGCTTTAGCTCAATATTTACAATCTTCAGAAGCTAAAAAAGCACTTCAAACAACTGTGGTTGCTAATGTTTCTAAAAGTTATTATAATTTATTAATGTTAGATGCACAGTTAGAAATAGCTAAAAAAACGTTACAATTAAATGATAGTATTTCTCGTTTTGTGAGCAAAACATTCAAATTCAAGAAAACTCTTTAAGTGTTTTTTCTGGTAGTTTTCCCTCTGAAAAAACTAGAATTGAAAAATTAAATACCATTATTACTGAAGCAAATTTATTAGTAGGTATTCCGTCTCAATTGCTTCAAAAAAGACCTGATGTTAAAAGTGCAGAATTGGCTTTAGATGCCGCTAATGCAAAAGTTGGAATTACAAAATCTAATTTTTACCCCACATTAAATATTACAGCAATTGGAGGGGTGAATTCTTTTGAAGCAGATAATTGGTTTAGTATTCCCGCATCATTGTTTGCAAATTTAGCTGGTAGTTTAACAGCTCCTATTCTTAATAGCAAAAAAATTAGAACACAATATGAAGTCTCAAAGCTAGAAAGGGAACAAGCTGTCGATCAATTTAGACAAACTGTAATGGTTGCAGTAGGAGAGGTAAGCAATGCCTTAGTCAGTATTGATAAGTTAAAATTGCAATACGATCTTGCTAATGAAAGACAACTAAAATTAAAAAGTGCTCTCAAAAGTGCAACGATGTTGTTTAAAAGTGGGATGGCAACTTATCTAGAAGTGATTATTGCTCAAAGTAATTTGTTACAAGCTGAATTGGAATTTGTGACAATTAAAAAAGATTTACTATCAGCGAATGTTGATTTATATAGAGCTTTAGGTGGTGGCTGGAATTAATTGATTATTAATTTATTAAAATTAAAAAAAATATGAAAAACAACCAAACAAAGGACCTTGAGGATTTTATTTTAAACCTTGTAATTGTAGTTGCTTTTATAGCGATTGCATCGATGAGTTTAGTTTATTTGATTTGATAAAAATTGATAAATCATGGTTTATGCATTTTTGTATTTAATATCATTACTCCCTTTTAGGATATTATATTTTTTTTCTGATTTGACTTCGTTTATATTATTTTATATAATTCGATATAGAAGGAATGTTGTGAAAGATAATATTGCTAAATCATTTCAAAATTTAAACGGCAATGATAGACTAAAAATCGAAAGAGAGTTTTATACTAATTTTTGTGATAACTTTTTTGAGACCATAAAATTGTTATCAATGACAGAAAAAGAATTGCATTCTAAAATTGAGTTTGATTATTCTAATTTAAATCAACTTATTGAAAACAAGCAAAATATTCATATTTATTTAGGACATCAATTTAACTGGGAATGGGCAAATGCTCATATTGCATCTGTACTAAAAGATATAAATATAGTTGTTGCTTATAAACCTTTAAGAAATAGATCTTTCAATAATTTGATGTTTAAATTAAGAAGTAGATTTGGTTCTAAGATGGTTTCTTCTAAAAATATGAAAAAAGAAATTGAAGATTTAAAAGTTAAAGAACATATTTTAATTTTGGTGGCAGATCAAAATCCCAAAACTCCTGATAAAAGTTTTTGGAAATCTTTTTTATCTCGACCAACAAGTTTCATAAGTGGTTCTGAACTTTATTCTGCATCAAAAAATGCACCTACTTTCTTTGCCAAAATTATTCGCTTAAAAAGAGGAAAATATAAATTTGATGTGTCTCCAATTTTCAATTTTGACGAAGAGTATCATTTGGGAAAAATTACAAATATTTTTACCAATAAACTTGAAGATGCTATTATTCATAATCCAGAAAATTATCTTTGGAGTCACAAAAGATGGAAACATATTTATAAAGAGCAATACAATAAACGTTGGTTAAGTAATATTGAATTGACGAGTTAAAATAAAATTTAAATAAAATAATATATATACTACAATAACTATAATTGTTTTTGATTGTTGTCTTTACAATATTTTTCTTGAAGCAACCCCAATTCTGAAAAAAGCCATCTTAAGAGAGGCTGGATAGAATAAAGAAATCTATTCAATTCAATAATGAAACTTAATATATAAATAGTCAAATTCTCATTGCGGCCAACTAAATCCTCATTTTGGCATTCAAACTGCAATTGACACTTGGTATATTTATGGTATAAATTTTTTAAAAAATAAAAAATACGTTAACACAAACAATAGGATTTTTGTGATAGCTAGTTATCTATCCAGTTATTCTCCGCGAGCTTCAAGCTAACGTTAAAACCCTTGAAATTTTTGAAGGTTTTTTTTATTTTTCATTAATTCTGTACAAACACTTTTTGGTTGGTTAAATTTTTCGAACTCGTTTCAAAAACTAATTTTTCATTTAATTCCCACTCATTTTATTGGCTTTTTTGACTGCTGATTTGGCAATATTGTAGGCTTTCTAGAAATTAAGTTTACTGTATTCAAAAGTAAAGTATTGTTTAACTAAAAAAGAAATTAATGGGAATTACTAACGACGAAGAAATTTTACAAGCTATAGTAAAAAGGGCTTGGAGAGATCCTGTTTTTAAAAGTAATTTGATAGCTACACCTGTTGTGACTATTGAAAACTTTCTGGGTCATCAAATTAGTTTACCTGAGGGTAAAAGTTTATCAATTGTGGATCAAACA
>CAMLKV010000394.1 GCA_946480635.1 uncultured Flavobacterium sp. | reverse complement strand
CAGTCTCTGTCAACGGAATATCAGTAATAGAAAAATCTTCTTCAGTGTAATGATAGTATTTTTTATCATAAACTTCGATAGGCGCATTGTAACCTAATTTATCGCTACGCATCATTTGAATATCCAACTGTACTGTACGCTTACTTACCGAAGTTTCTTTCCCTTCATATTCATATAAAGCTTCAGAACAAGCTTCTATTAAGTCTTCCAGTGTCCACTGACGGTATTTGTTTTGTAAACATTTATCAATGGTTCTATAGCGGATGAGAGCGTTTTTATTTTGAGCCACAATTTTGAATTATAAATTATTAGTTTCTTGTTTTATAGCAAATCAATTTCTTTTTTGATATTTGCTCTGGCTTGTTGTTCATAAATATTCTGAAACACTTCGGTTTGGTAGATATGCTCGTGTTCTAGGAAATGTTCTAAAGCTTTTTTGCGCCCAGGATTGTATAAAAAATCAGGATAGATACTGTATTCTTTTCGTATCTGTTTATAATACGTTACATATTCATCCCAATCCTTTGAAAGAATCTTTAAATCAAAATCAATCATCCATTTTTCATCTTCGTTTACTGTTGGTTGATGTGTTTTGGTCACCATAATAAGATCAAAAACCAATTCTTTATTAATAGTTGTTGTATCAGGAAGAATTTTTACTGTAAATTCAGCACTTTTCAGTTCATTATCTTTTCGAGTACTGTTATACACATAGTCATGATAAAAAATAGCATACAACACTTCATCAGGAAATTGAATTTCATCTTTGTACTTTTCAAACCAGAAAATCATTTCTTCTAAATGTGTCAAATTGTGATACTGTCTTGACTTATGCGAATAGGCTTTTTGAAGCTCTGCCCATCTTGCAGAGATGTTTTCTTTTGGAAAGTTATTCTTTACAAGAAGTTCTTCGAAAATTTGTTGAAGGTTCATTAAAATTGATTTTTATCAAAATTAATGTTCTTTTTTTTCTACGCAAAGCAATTGCATACATATTTAAGTTTTGAAAAGTAATATATAGTTAAGATCGAGTTAAACATTCATTTTTACTTTATTCTTATTTATTCTATGAGTATAATTTTTACTAGTTTTGCCGCTCCTTAAAAAATCTACACATGAAAAAGAAATACCTTTATTTTATTTTATTTTATTCTTCGTTAATTTTAACATTTTTTCTCAGGTAACCACTGTATCTACTATTGCTGGAACTGGTGAAAGTGGGTATCTTGATGGTTCTGTAAATGATGCTAAATTTAGTTATCCAGGAGCAGTTGCTGTTGATGTAAATGGTATTGTATATGTTGCTGATACAGGTAATGATAGAATCCGTAAAATAGATTCTAACGGAATAGTAACTACTCTTTCTGGTGATGGAACTAATGGTTTTTTAGATGGTGGCCCAACTATAGCCAAATTTGCTTCAATTACTGATATTGCAATAGATGCTTCAGGTAATTTATATGTAACAGATTTTGGAAACAATAGAATTCGAAAAATTACACCATCAGGCTTTGTGTCTACAGTAGCAGGAAGTGGCGTTTCTGGATTTTCTGATGGAAATAATTTAGACGCAGCCTTTAGAAATCCTGCCGGATTAACAATTGACGGATCTGGAGATATTTATGTTGCTGATCAAAACAATAAAAGAATAAGAAAGATATCTGGAGGACAAACCACTACAATTGCTGGTGACGGTACTGATGGTTATTTAGATGGAAATGCATTATCAAGTAAGTTTAGTTTCCCTACAGATCTTGAATTTATTGGTCAGGATTTGTATATCGTCGATAATTGGAATAATAAAATACGTAAAATAGCTTCAGGCCAAGTTTCAACTTTAACAGGTAATGGTTATGGATTTTTAGATGGATCTTTAGGAGTTGCTAAATTTAGCAATCCCCTTAATATTGCTGTTAATTCGAATGGTGACATATTTATTTCAGATACTGTAAACAATAGAATTCGTAAAATCTCAGGAAATCAGGTTTCTACCTATGCCGGTAGTGGTGCATCTGGTTCTGGAGATGGTAATCCGTCTACAGCTACATTTACCAACCCAAATGGTATTGCAATAGATAGTAATGGTAACTTGTATATTGCTGATGGTCCTAATCATAAAATTAGAAAAATTTCGACTTCAGGTATTTTAGACGTTAAAGAGTTTGATAAAGAAAACGAAATGGAGCTTTATCCTAATCCTGTAGAAGATAATCTTACTTTAAAGTCTTCACAAAATGAATTTTTAATGTTATTGGATAATACAGGAAAAAAAATTGGTGATGTAAAATTAAACGCTAACGAAAATAAAAATATTGATTTTAGCAATTTATCAAATGGTGTTTACTATCTGACTGACGGCAAGCAAAAATCTGCTAAAATTATCAAGGAATAAAGAATACCATTTAAATTTTACAATTATCCACCTGATAGGTTTTAAACTTATCAGGTGTTTTTTTTATATGCGCAAAATAATTGCGTAGCAGGGTTTCAACTTTGTATCATCAAAACAGAATAACCCGATAATTCAGCGGAGGTTGTCGGGTTTGCCAAAGCAAAATATAAAAGACCTTGTAGCTTAAAGGGAAAAGCCTATAACAAAATATTACTTACTATAGAGTTTACGGATATTCCGGTTAGACCTGCGCGGACTAATGGGTAGAATTTACAGAAGCACCGAAATCGTTGGGGAAAGTAGGGAAGCGTATTTACAGCCATGCAGCTCAGTGATGAGTATGTGA
>CAMLKV010000393.1 GCA_946480635.1 uncultured Flavobacterium sp. | reverse complement strand
CTGAAGCTATAAAAGCATACGCAGTGCAAATAGAACTAAGGACAAGCATCCAAATAAAATCATTTAATGAAAGCTGAAAAAACTCGACTGAAAAAGCTCCTTTAAACAAAATAAAAATTGAAAAGAAAACCACACCTCCAAATATCTCATAAAAAGAAATTACCGTTGGGTCATATTTTTTTTGCGAATTTCCCGTTAATAATTGAAAATGATGCCGAAAGAAAAGCAGAGGACAATGCTAAAATTATCCCTTCTATGTAGTTTCCTTTAACATTAAAAATTATGTATAAGCCAATGATTACAAACAATCCAAAAACTACCTCGTAAGGAATTATCTTTCGTTTGTAAAAGATTGGCTCTAATATAGAAGTAAAAAATGCTCCAGTTGATAAGCAAGCGAGTGTTATAGAATATTAGAGACTTTTATGGCCGCAAAGAAAGTATACCAATGTAAGGCAATTACGAAACCAGCCAATAAAAAAATCATTATTGTTCTTAATGGAAGTTGCAGTGGTATTTTCTTAAACAGAATATATCCATAAATAAAGACCGAAGCAAACAACATTCTGTACCAAACCAATGACAAAGCTTCGAGCGAAATTAAAGCTCCTAAAACCGCAGTAAATCCCCAAATAAAAACTATTAAATGGAGTAACAAATAGCTATTAAGATTCTTATCGTTTGGCATTTCTAAGCAAATAAAAAGCTAAAACTCCAAAAAGAACATTAGGCGTCCAAACTGCAATAAGTGGAGAAAATGAAGATTTTTCCGCAACAGTTCCAAATATTTTATCTAAAACTGGAACGCTGTATTTTCTATACTTTACAACTAAATATGTATTAATATTTGCAGAACCGCGTTTTCTCTCCTTATCAATAAACTTATTAAGCTCTGCTAAATTTAATGTTTCAGCTATGTAAACAACTGGTGTTAAATCTTCTAAATCAAAATTGAACTTCATACTTTTAGTGTTCTCAGTTTCAATTTTATCATCAAGTTCGCCAACAGTCCTTTTATTGTAATTCATCAAGGTATAGGTACTATCTTTGGGATTCCATACAATCGAACTAGCTGTTATTTTGTAAAGCATTTTTTTTTTATCAAACTTTTCGTAAACAAAGTTATATCCTGTTTTCGCTTCCTGATTAAAGTTACTGGCGTAAATAAATTCAGAATCACTAATTTGTCGATAGACATCACTTGTTTCCCGCATCTGATTTCGACCATTTCCTTTTAAGTACATGTACCTAAAATTATTAAATCCTTCACTGGCTTTTGGCACTAAAAAAAAGCCCATCAGCAAAGCAAAAATTGAAACCATAGTAGCTCCAACTATATATGGTCTTAGAAAACGCTGAAACGAAATTCCAGAACTTAAAATTGCAACAATTTCTGTATTATTTGCCAATTTTGAAGTAAACCAAATAATGGAAAGAAAAAGGAAAATAGGGAAAAGTAAATTCGCGAAATAGATAATGAAATCTACATAATAAGCCGCTACTTTAGGAAACGGAACTTTGTTTTCTAAAATTTTATTCACTTTTTCAGAAACGTCAACAATAATACCAATAGGAATAAACATTATCAACATAATTGAGAAAGTCATTAAATACCTTCTTAATATGTATCTATCAATTATTGTTAGTTTCGAAAATAGCTGTTTGAACATTATAAACGTTGGCTCATTTGTTTAACCATTTTTTCTTTCCATTCACGGAAATCTCCTGCTAAGATATGTTTTCTTGCTTCACGAACCAACCACATATAAAATCCAAGATTGTGAATTGTAGCAATTTGCTTCCCTAAATATTCATTTGCAGCAAAAAGGTGACGCAAATAAGCTTTAGTGTATTCGGTATCAACAAACGTATGTCCCATTTCATCAATTGGAGAAAAATCGGCTTCCCATTTTTTATTTTTGATATTAATGGTACCATGTGCCGTGAACAACATTCCGTTTCTTGCATTTCTAGTTGGCATAACACAATCAAACATATCAATACCTAACGCAATATTCTCTAAAATATTTATTGGTGTTCCAACTCCCATTAAATAACGAGGTTTATCTTCTGGAAGGATTGCAGTTACGACCTCGGTCATTGCATACATTTCCTCTGCAGGTTCTCCAACCGAAAGACCTCCAATAGCATTTCCTTGCGCTCCTACATTTGCAATATATTCTGCAGATTGCTGACGTAAATCTTTATAAGTACTACCTTGAACAATCGGAAATAATGTTTGTTCATAACCATATTTAAATGGTAATTTTTCTAAATGTGAAACACATCTGTCTAACCAACGATGTGTCATATGCATCGAACGTTTAGCATAACGATAATCACATGGATAAGGTGTACATTCGTCAAACGCCATGATAATATCAGCACCAATAGAACGCTGAATCTCCATCACACTCTCTGGTGAAAAGAAATGATATGAACCGTCAATATGAGATTTAAACTTAACTCCTTCTTCTTTTATTTTTCTGTTAGAAGACAAAGAGTATACTTGGTAACCTCCTGAGTCAGTCAAAATATTTCTGTCCCAGTTCATGAATTTATGCAATCCACCAGCTTTTTCTAAAATCTCTGTTTGAGGTCTAAGATATAAATGGTATGTATTACCTAAAATAATATCAGGATTTACTTCTTCTTTTAATTCGCGCTGATGAACTCCTTTTACAGAAGCAACAGTTCCCACAGGCATAAAAATAGGTGTTTCAATTACACCATGATCCGTAGTAACAA
>CAMLKV010000392.1 GCA_946480635.1 uncultured Flavobacterium sp. | reverse complement strand
TCCTTCAGGGATATTGGCTTTTTCTAAAAGTAACAATGATCCTCCTCCTGCTCCAATAAATACGAAAGGGGTATATACTTTTTTCTTTTCACCAGAAGCTAAATCTTTCACTTTAATTCTCCATATTCCATTTTCTCTTTTCTTAAGCGAAGATACTTCATGGTTAAAATGAACCGTAACTCCCTCTAGCGTTTCAAGGTATTTAAAAATACTGCGAGTTAATGCCCCAAAATTAACATCGGTACCATATTTCATGGTCGTTGCTGCAATTTTGTCTTTGGTTTTACGACCTTCCATTACTAAAGGCGCCCATTCTTTAATTTGATTGGCATCATCAGTAAATTCCATTTCTTTAAACAAATGAAATTTTTGAAGTTCGTTAAAACGTTTTCTTAGGTATTCTACATTCTCATCACCCCAAACAAAGCTAAGATGCGGAACGCTTTTTATAAAATTTTCTGGATTTTGAAGTACGTTTTTTTCAACAAGATATGCCCAAAACTGACGAGAAACTTCAAACGATTCTGAAATTTTAACCGCCTTTTTTACATCAACAGAACCATCTTCTAGCTCAGGAGTATAATTTAACTCGCAAAAAGCGGCATGACCAGTTCCTGCATTGTTCCAAGCATCTGAACTTTCTGCAGCAGCGACATCTAATCGCTCAAATATTTCGATTTTTAAATCAGGTTGTAATTCTTTTAGAAGTAAGCCTAACGTAGCGCTCATGATTCCAGCTCCAATTAGTACTACATCTGTTTCGATTTTTTGTGTTGTTGTTGTCATTTCTTAGAATTGTGCCACAAAGATACTATCAAAAAATGCAAAATTTATCTTAATTTTCAACCCTTTAATCGAATTTTAGATATTAACAAAAAAACCTATATCATTTTTCGAGAAAGATAATCTCTTAGCATTATTGTTGCCGAAATTTCATCAATTAATGCTTTATTTTGACGTTGTTTCTTTTTTAAACCACTATCAATCATAGTTTGAACAGCCATTTTTGAAGTAAATCGCTCATCTACCCTAACTACTTGTATTTCAGGAAAATTTTCTTTAAATTTTATAACAAAAGCTTCAATGATTGGAGCACTTTCAGATGGCATACCATTCATTTGTTTTGGTTCACCAATAAGTACTTTAATTACTTGTTCTTTTGAAAAATATTCTTTCAAAAAAGGAATAAGTTTTTCTGAAGGAACCGTTTCTAAGCCCGAAGCAATAATTTGCAACTCATCTGTAACCGCAATTCCTGTGCGCTTCATTCCGTAATCTAATGCTAGTATTCTTGGCATATTGTTTTGTTTTAGCAAAGGTAAATCTTATTAGTGATTTTTGTTAGATTTTTTCGAAATAGACGGTAAGCACGAATTAAACCCAAGCGAAACAAATTAACGAAGTAAATCCACACTATCTGTTATAGATGATTAATTTAGTTAAAAATTATAAAACTATTAATAATGAGTAACCATTATAAAAGGAATTAAAGATTAAGATTTTTAAATATTTCACGGGTTATAACTTTAGTATTATAAACAACTTCCTGAAAGGTACAATCTAACATGGTGATAGGAAATGGGATTCCATCTCTCATTTCAGTAAAATCCATGGTCAAAACAGAATGTTCAGATATGTTAGAAGAACCCTTGAGTAGATTAAAGATGGCTATAGCCTTTTCTTTATCCTCTCCTAAACTATAAGTCGCATAGGAATCTATCCCTGAAACCGCTTTAATATTGACCGATATATAATATAAACTTTCCATTTTTTCGTTTTTAAATATCATGTACTGGTAAACATTAAAAAATGATTATTATTTTCTCAAGCTCCGAAACAACAATGAACAGCGCATACATCTCTGAAAATAATTGCTATGAATAAAAGAAATTTTTACAATCGAAAAGCTGTCCACTTGGACAGCTTTTTATGCTTGACTGTGAAAGAACCGTGATTAAGAAATCTCAATCATTCTTGGTGGCTTCTGCTTAGCTTCCTCTTTTTTTGGAACAGTTAAAAGCAACAGGCCATTTTCATAGCGTGCAGTAATGTGCTCATCATCGACCACATTTTTAGGCAACTCAAAGCTACGTTGAAAAGATTGATAGCTAAACTCCCTACGTGTAAAGTTTAATTCCTCTGTAATTTCATTTTGTTGTTTTACAGAAGAGATAGTTAGTAGATTTCCGTCTAAGGTGACATTGAAATCATTTTTGTCCATCCCAGGGGCAGCTACTTCTACTTCGTAACTGTCGGCTTTTTCTTTGATGTTTACCGATGGCAAAGTAGTGCTTGTAGATGAAAAATTGGTGTTTTCCCAATTGAAAAGCTCACGGCCAAAGATGTCATCAAAAAACATACGTGGAAAGCCAGGTATTTGACTTTCGTTTCTTTTAATTAGATTCATAACTGTTTACTTTAAAATTGTTAGACATTAATTTTATGAACGTTAACTCTGTTACCAGAGACATCAGATAAAAAACGAAAACTGTGCCAATCTCTTAAAATGACATTTTTTCAGATTCAAAAATGAAAAAATGTCATTTATTATATCAGAGTAAGTTAAGACATGTTTTTTTAATTAACGGCATTCAAATATAGGGATGGAAGCAACTTAACGTGTTCATCTTTTTATTTTCAATCAAAACCTAGAAAGATAATCCAAATGTTATTCTATTGAGATTAGGTTGAATGGCTTTTTAAACAAAAAATAAATTTTAGTATATACTGAGGATCATTATAGTTATACAAAGAT
>CAMLKV010000391.1 GCA_946480635.1 uncultured Flavobacterium sp. | reverse complement strand
GTATGTCAAATTTCCGTTTGCAGATATTTGTGGCAGTGCTCTTGAACGTATTTCCTGAATTTTGTATTCACTGTTTTCAATCTGCAATTTTGATTTCTTAGCTTCCGCCTTATTTTGAAGCGCATAGGTAAGGGCCTCCTTGAGGGTTAGTGTTTTGACTTGTGCGTTGGCCGATAAGCCAATGGTACACAAAAATATAAGAATGATTCTTTTCATATGGATTGATGATTAAGTAATAATTTTTTTAAGTTGTTTTTCTAATTCCTGTATTCCTTTTTCAGTAGCCATTGCTCTTGTGTGATATTCTAATGCTTCTAATTCCATTCTCTGCGCTTCTCTTTCTGAAATTGTGGTTTCATTGATATGAAAAACCAGAGTGTAATAAAATTTTACATAAATATCGATATTCAGATCATTACGATATAATCCTTCACGGATTCCTTTTTCAATATTGGCTCTGAAATACTGTGTACACTGATCAATTTCTTTTGTTAAAACAGTTTGGTATATTTCAGGGTAATGTCTCTTTAATTGATAAATGGGAGAGGTATCAATATTATTTTTAAACATATCACGAAACATCTCTCTGATTTCAAAATTTTCATGAATCGAATTAAGATCCTTTGCTACAATGGTATCAATTAAATCATGTACTTGTTTGTGAACCATTGCAGTACTCTCTTCGACTAAAACTTCTTTATTGCAAAAATATTTGTAAATCGTTTTTTTTGAAATACACATTTCCCCCGCAATATCATCCATTGTGACGCTCTTAAAACCTAGTTTTAAAAACAAATCACTTGCTTTTGATATAATTTTCTCTTTCATTTTAATTTTCAAAATTGCATTGCAAATATATTGAGGAAACTAAAGTTACAAAAAAAGTTTCCAATACATTTGTAATAATTTTACATTAACTTATTCATTACGTAAGATTTATATGCTAAATTCTAAATTTGCAATAAGTTTGATATCTTTTCCCAATGCCAGACCTCCGTTGTGATTAAATGAATTATAATCTAAACCAAAATCCTGGCGTTTAATATCTCCTTTAATTTCAAAAGCAACTTTTTTCTCTCCATTGTAGCTGTTAACCCCAATGAATTCTGCATCAAGTTCCACAACTCGTGTAACATCTTTTATCGTTAAGTCACCTTTAAAGAAGTTGATATTATTATTTACTTTTTGAAAAGAAGTGGATTTGAAACTTATAATAGGATGTTCGTTTACATTAAATAAATCATTCAGTTGTAAGTGCGTATCAATTTGCTGAAAATTATCAGCCTTATTATTTATATCTAAAGAAAATTCAACAGAAGCATCTTCAATTTCATTATCATCAATGTTCACATAGCCGTCAAATTTATTTGTAGTTCCCCCTAAATAGGCAATTATCGAATGTCTCATTTTAATTAAAACATCTGACTGGCTAGAATCTAAAGTCCATTTTGTTCTCATAAATTTCTGATTTTATTGAGTTTATAGATTACTCGAATTCATCAGGAAACTTTTTTGGTGTTTTGAGTTTCCGTGTGCAAATATAAACAGGAAACTCAAAACACCAAAAAAGTTTCCATGTTTTTTTAAAATAATTTTAACGTCTTAAAAATGAGTTCAATTCAGGTAATTTTAAATTCAGGTCATCATTTAAATTTTAAAAACAATAATTCGTATTTGAATTGTATCTTTGGGCTTCGTAAATCAGAATTCCATTTTATGCACGATATTAGCCAGTACCAGGATTTTTTTATTAATTATTTAAAGAATCAAAACATAAACAAAGAGCCTAAAAATCTTTATGAGCCTATCGAATATATTTTAGGACTTGGAGGAAAACGGATGCGTCCGGTACTAACATTAATGGCCGCAGAAGTTTTTGATGCCGATTATAAAAGTGCACTTCCGGCAGCAATGGCGGTAGAAGTTTTTCATAATTTCTCCCTTGTTCATGATGATATTATGGATGATGCACCTTTGCGAAGGGGGCAGGTTACTGTACATGAAAAATGGAACCTTAATACCGGAATTCTTTCCGGAGATGCAATGCTTATCCTGGCGTATCAATATTTTGAACAATACGAACCAGCTATTTTCAGGGACTTAGCAAAGCTGTTTAGTAAAACGGCGCTCGAAGTTTGCGAAGGCCAGCAATGGGATGTTGATTTTGAAACCCGTTCAGATGTGACTATTTCGGAATATCTCAAAATGATTGAATATAAAACAGCCGTGTTGGTCGCTGCTGCCATGAAAATGGGAGCCATTGTAGCTAAAACTTCTGAAAATGAAGCTGATTTAATTTATGATTTCGGACTTAACTTAGGATTAGCTTTTCAGCTTCAGGATGATTATTTAGATGCTTTTGGAGATCCTGAAACTTTTGGAAAACAAGTAGGAGGGGATATTATCGAAAATAAAAAAACCTATTTGTACTTAAAAGCAATAGAATTTTCTGTTCCGGAAAAAGCTTCAGAACTACAGAAATTATTTAGCCAGCAATTAGAAGATAATACAGGTAAGATAGAAAAAGCGAAGTCAATTTTTAACGAATCCGGTGCATCAGAAGCTACTCAGAAAGCCATAGAAATGTATACTTTTAAGGCTTTTGAAACACTTGAAAAAATGAATATTGACGCTGAAAAGAAAAATATTCTGAAGACTTTTGGTGAAAATCTAATGGGCAGAAAGGTTTAATATACAAATTATGGACGTCATAGTAAATAGTCTTTTTTTTGCTTATAGAAATAGTAATGCGAGAATGCA
>CAMLKV010000390.1 GCA_946480635.1 uncultured Flavobacterium sp. | reverse complement strand
ATAGTTTAGAATACAGGTTTAGGCCTTTGAGTACTCTACTCAAGGCCTAAACCATTTTTCGTTTAATTAAATTATTGATTTTTTTATTCATATAATTTAAAATCTCGAAAGTTTTTAAATCAACACGAAGACAAAAATAAAGCTTTACTTCATTTTATTTTTTAGAGATGTGTTGGTTATAAAAAGAAGTAAAATTGTCTTATTAATTAATGTGTTTAACACAAAAATTACTTTTTTTTAATCAAAATTTTGTCCATGATGATATTAAATCAGACTGAAAGATTGAATTTTGCCTCTACAAAAAATATTCCTAATTATCCAGATTTCTTGGATGTTCAGGTTAAGTCATGGAAAATTTCCCAATCACTGACACTCGTAATCAATTCGTTTTAGAATTCCTTGATTACTTTGTTGACCCACCTCGTTACACAATCGAAGAATGTATTGACAGAGGACTTACGTATAGTGTGCCATTAAAAGCGCGTTTAAAATTATACTGTACAGATCCAGAGCATGAAGATTTCGAAACAATTGTGCAAGATGTATACTTAGGTACAATTCCTTACATGACGCCAAGCGGTACTTTCGTAATTAACGGAGCTGAGCGTGTTGTAGTATCTCAGTTACACCGTTCACCAGGTGTGTTCTTTGGACAGTCATTCCACGCAAATGGAACTAAATTATATTCTGCCCGTGTAATTCCTTTCAAAGGATCATGGATTGAATTCGCTACCGATATTAACAGCGTAATGTATGCTTATATCGATAGAAAGAAAAAATTACCAGTAACAACTCTTTTCCGTGCAATTGGATTTGAGCGTGATAAAGATATCTTAGAAATTTTCGACCTTGCTGAAGAAATCAAAGTATCTAAATCAGGTTTAAAGAAATATGTTGGAAGAAAACTTGCTGCGCGTGTTTTAAATACATGGCATGAAGATTTCGTAGACGAGGATACTGGAGAAGTAGTATCTATCGAGCGTAACGAAATTATCTTAGATCGTGACACTTTGTTAGATAAAGATAATGTGGAAGAAATCGTAGACGCTAACGTAAAATCAATCTTGTTGCACAAGGAGGATAACAACCAAGCGGATTATGCCATCATCCACAACACGTTACAAAAAGACCCTACCAACTCTGAAAAAGAAGCAGTAGAACACATTTACCGTCAGTTACGTAATGCTGAACCACCTGATGAAGAAACAGCTCGTGGAATTATCGACAAGTTATTCTTCTCAGATCAACGTTATAATTTAGGTGATGTAGGTCGTTACAGAATGAACAAAAAATTAGGTCTTGATATTCCTATGGATAAGCAGGTGCTTACTAAAGAGGATATCATTACTATCGTAAAATATTTAATCGAGTTAATTAA
The DNA here is from genome assembly GCA_946480635.1 of uncultured Flavobacterium sp. The sequence goes on along the minus strand of CAMLKV010000390.1, from coordinate 1,390 downwards.
CTCTAAAGCTGAGATCGATGATATCGACCACTTATCTAACCGTCGTGTTAGAACAGTAGGAGAACAATTATCTGCTCAGTTTGGTGTTGGTTTAGCTCGTATGGCTCGTACTATCCGTGAAAGAATGAACGTTCGCGACAACGAGGTATTTACACCAATCGATTTGATTAATGCTAAGACTTTGTCTTCAGTAATCAACTCTTTCTTTGGTACGAACCAGTTATCTCAATTCATGGATCAAACGAATCCATTAGCGGAGATTACGCACAAACGTCGTTTATCAGCTCTAGGACCTGGAGGTTTATCTAGAGAAAGAGCAGGTTTCGAGGTACGTGACGTTCACTATACGCACTATGGTCGTTTATGTCCTATTGAAACACCTGAGGGACCAAACATTGGTCTTATCTCTTCATTAGGGGTTTATGCTAAAGTAAACGGAATGGGATTCATCGAAACTCCTTACCGTAAAGTAACTAACGGTCAAGTAGATTTAGTTTCTGAGCCTATTTACTTAAGTGCTGAAGAAGAAGAAGGAAAAATGATTGCTCAGGCAAACATTGAAATGGATGCTGATGGTAAAATTACTGCTGATAAAGTAATTGCTCGTGAGGAAGGTGACTTCCCAGTTGTTGACCCAACTGTGGTTCACTACACTGACGTTGCACCTAACCAGATTGCATCTATCTCAGCTTCATTGATTCCATTCTTAGAGCACGATGATGCGAACCGTGCGTTGATGGGATCAAACATGATGCGTCAGGCCGTACCATTATTACGTCCTGAGTCTCCTATCGTTGGTACAGGTTTAGAGCGTCAAGTAGCTTCAGATTCTCGTGTGTTAATTAATGCAGAAGGAAATGGAACTGTTGAATACGTTGATGCTAATGAAATCACTATCAAATATGAAAGAACAGATGCAGAAAGAGCAGTAAGCTTTGATGCAGATGAGAAAACATATCAATTAATCAAATTCCGTAAAACGAATCAAAGTACTTCAATCAACTTAAAACCAATCGTAAGAAAAGGTGATAAAGTTGTTAAAGGACAAGTTTTATGTGAAGGTTATGCTACTCAAAACGGTGAATTAGCACTTGGAAGAAATTTACAAGTAGCATTCATGCCTTGGAAAGGGTATAACTTTGAGGATGCGATTGTAATTTCTGAGAAAGTTGTTCGTGATGATATCTTTACATCAATCCATATTGATGACTATTCGTTAGAAGTTCGTGATACTAAATTAGGTAACGAAGAATTAACAAATGATATCCCTAACGTTTCTGAAGAAGCTACTAAAGATTTAGATGAAAACGGTATGATTAGAATTGGTGCCGAGGTTAAGCCTGGTGATATTCTAATTGGAAAAATTACACCAAAAGGAGAATCAGATCCA
>CAMLKV010000389.1 GCA_946480635.1 uncultured Flavobacterium sp. | reverse complement strand
TTTCTCTGTTGGTGCTAACATCGGAATGATTTTCATGATGGCGGTTGAACAGGAATATGATGAATTGAACATGGCTATCAAAATGTTTCAGGATACTATGATGCGTGCACGTTATTCTTCAATTCCCGTAATTGCCGCTCCTCACGGAATGACTTTAGGTGGTGGATGTGAACTTTCGATGCATGCTGATAAAGTTGTTGCTGCTGCAGAAACTTATATCGGATTAGTTGAATTCGGTGTTGGTGTAATTCCTGGTGGTGGTGGTTCTAAAGAAATGGCTCTGAGAGCAGCTGACACATTCCGTAAAAACGACGTTGAATTAAATGTTTTACAAGAATATTTCTTAACAATTGGTATGGCTAAAGTAGCAACTTCTGCTTACGAAGCATTCGATTTAGGCATCTTACAAAAAGGAAAAGACGTAGTTGTAGTAAACAAAGATCGTCAAATTGCCGAAGCTAAGAAACATGCTTTATTAATGGCAGAAGCTGGTTATACACAACCTGCTCGTCGTAAAGACATTAAAGTATTAGGAAAACAAGCTTTAGGTATGTTCTTAGTAGGAACTGACCAAATGGTTGCAGGACAATACATCTCGGAACACGATCAAAAAATCGCCAACAAACTAGCTTATGTGATGGCTGGTGGAGATTTATCAGAACCTACATTGGTAACAGAACAATACTTATTGGATATTGAAAGAGAAGCTTTCTTATCACTTTGTACCGAAAGAAAAACATTGGAGCGTATCCAATTTATGTTAACTAAAGGAAAACCTCTAAGAAACTAAAAAATGAAAACAGCATATATAGTAAAAGGATATAGAACAGCCGTTGGTAAAGCACCAAAAGGATTGTTCCGTTTCAAAAGACCTGACGAATTAGCCGCAGAAACCATCGAGTATATGATGGCGCAATTACCAGGTTTTGACAAAACAAGAATTGACGATGTGATGGTAGGTAATGCCATGCCGGAAGCAGAACAAGGATTAAATGTTGGTCGTTTAATTTCATTAATGGGATTAAAAGTAGATGACGTTCCAGGTGTAACTGTAAACCGTTACTGTGCTTCTGGATTAGAAACTATTGGTATGGCTACTGCTAAAATCCAATCAGGGATGGCAAATTGTATCATCGCTGGTGGTGCAGAAAGTATGAGTTATATTCCAATGGGTGGTTACAAACCAACTCCAGATTATAAAGCTGCTGCTGCTGGCCACGAAGATTATTACTGGGGTATGGGTTTAACTGCTGAAGCTGTTGCAAAACAATTCAATGTTTCTCGTGCTGATCAGGACGAATTTGCTTACCAGTCACATATGAAAGCTTTAAAAGCACAAGCTGAAGGTAAATTTGATGCTCAAATTGCTCCAATCACTGTTGAACAGACTTTCTTAAATGAAGCTGGTAAAAAAGAAACTAAATCCTACACAGTAACTAAAGATGAAGGACCAAGAGCTGGAACTTCTGTGGAAGCTTTAGCAGGTTTAAAACCTGTTTTTGCTGCCGATGGTTCGGTTACTGCTGGTAACTCTTCACAAATGAGTGATGGTGCAGCTTTTGTTTTAATCATGAGCGAAGAAATGGTAAAAGAATTAAACCTTGAGCCAATTGCACGTTTAGTAAACTTCGCATCTGCGGGTGTTGAACCAAGAATCATGGGTATTGGTCCTGTGAAAGCTATTCCAAAAGCGGTTCAGCAAGCAGGTTTAAAAATCTCTGATATTGAATTATTCGAGTTAAACGAAGCATTTGCTGCACAATCTTTGGCAGTAATCCGTGAATTAGACTTAAATCCAGAAATCATCAACGTAAATGGTGGAGCTATTGCTTTAGGTCACCCACTTGGATGTACAGGAGCTAAATTATCAGTTCAGTTATTTGACGAAATGAAACGTCGTGGTAACAAATACGGAATGGTAACCATGTGTGTGGGTACTGGACAAGGAACTGCAGGTATATTTGAATTATTGTAAAAGAAAAACTTCCTCTTTTGTCATTCCGACGAAGGAGGAATCTCATAAAGTTTAACCAATTTAATGTGATTTCTCGCTTTGCTCGAAATGACAAGTTTGAGAAGATAAAAAAATAAAATTATGGAAGATATTACAAGAGGAGGTCAATTCCTTGTTAAAGAAACTAAATGTGAAAATATTTTCACTCCCGAAGATTTTTCGGAAGAGCAAGTAATGATGCGTGATTCTGTAAAAGAATTCGTTGATAAAGAACTTTGGGCACACAAAGAAAAATTTGAGAAAAAAGATTACGCTTACACAGAGGAAACAATGCGTAAAGCAGGTGAACTTGGATTCTTAGGTGTAGCAGTTCCTGAAGCTTACGGTGGTTTAGGAATGGGATTTGTTTCAACTATGTTGACATGTGATTACATTTCTGGAGCAACTGGTTCATTCTCTACTGCTTTTGGTGCACATACTGGTATTGGAACAATGCCAATCACTTTATATGGTTCTGAAGAACAAAAATTAAAATATGTTCCAAAATTAGCTTCAGGTGAATGGTTTGGTGCTTACTGTTTAACGGAGCCAGGAGCAGGTTCTGATGCTAACTCAGGAAAAACAAAAGCAGAATTATCTGCTGATGGAAAAACATACAAAATTAACGGACAAAAAATGTGGATCTCGAATGCAGGTTTCTGTAATTTGATGATTGTTTTTGCTCGTATAGAAGATGATAAAAACATAACTGGATTCATCGTTGAATATGATCCAGCAAATACTAACGGAATCACTTTAGGTGAAGAAGAGCACAAATTAGGTATCCG
>CAMLKV010000388.1 GCA_946480635.1 uncultured Flavobacterium sp. | reverse complement strand
TTCATGACGGCTTCTGGTGGAGGAGTAATGAGTAGATCACTAATTGCACACGAAATGGCACATCAATGGTTTGGGGATAAAGTTACTTGTGGTTCTTGGAAAGACATTTGGTTAAATGAAGGAATTACGGAGTATATGTCTGGATGTGTGGTTGAAAATTTAGACGGTGCAACATCATTTGTAAATTGGAAAAACACAAAAATCACAAGTATAACATCATCACCAACTGGAAATTTATATCTATATGATTCTCAATTAACTGATGTGAATAGAATTTTTAGTGGTCGCCTTACTTACAACAAAGGTGCAATGGTAACCAATATGTTGAGATATATTATGGGTGACACAAACTTTTTTCAAGCATTAAGAAATTATCTAAATGACCCGACTCTTGCCTATTCCTATGCTATAACTCCACAATTTCAAACTCATTTAGAAGCGGTTCATGGAAGTTCTTTACAAGAATTCTTTAATGATTGGGTATACAAAGAAGGCTATCCTATTTATAATATAAATGCATACAACTCTGGTACAAATCAAGCAACTGTTGTAATCAATCAAACACAATCTATAACTAATAGTGCACAAACTGGATATGTTTCGTTTTATGAAATGCCAGTACCGGTTCGTTTAGTCTTGAGTAATGGATCAAATCTAGATGTTAAACTAAGTAATACATTTAGTGGCCAAAGTTTTAATGTTGCATTACCCGCTGGAACAACAATTACAAATGTGGTTTTTGACCCAAATAAAAACATTATTTCCCGCAACAGTACAGCTACATTAGGAACCAGCTCTTTTAACTTAGACGCAGCAATAAGTGTATACCCTAATCCTGCTTCAGATATTTTAACTGTAGAAATGCCATCATCAACAATCTTACAAAAGGTAATTTTATATAATACTATTGGACAAAAATCTTTAGAATCTAGTGAAAGTAAAATTAATTTATCAAGACTTGCAAAAGGAGCATATATTGTTACTCTTGAAACCAACGAGGGAACATTTCATAAAAAATTGATAAAAAACTAAACTCGGCATAGCTATTGTATAAAAAGTAAGACGAAAGTCTTACTTTTGCTTTTTATAGAAATTTTTAAATTTTAAAATGGATACACTTATTCAGATTGCCCAAATCATATTCATCCTTTCGGTATTAGTAATTTTACATGAATTTGGTCATTATTTACCCGCTAAATTATTCAAAGTTAGAGTCGAAAAATTTTACTTATTCATGGATCCTTGGTTTTCTTTAGTAAAAAAGAAAATTGGAGAAACTGAATGGGGTATTGGGTGGCTTCCTATTGGTGGTTATGTTAAACTATCTGGAATGATGGATGAAAGTATGGATAAAGAACAGATGAATCAACCCGCACAACCTTGGGAGTTCCGTTCTAAACCAGCTTGGCAGAGACTTATCATAATGCTTGGAGGTATTACGGTAAACATACTTTTAGCTTGGGTTATTTACACAACATTGTATAGCACATACGGACAAAAATATGTATCAACAGAGAAAATCCAAGAAAAAGGATTAGCTTTTGGAGAATCTGGCTTAAACGCTGGTTTCAAAAACGGTGATAAAATAGTCTCAGTTGATGGTAAAACTCAAGAAAAATTTAACCGATTAATCATTGACGTTTTATTAGGAAATAACGTTGAGGTTGAAAGAAACGGGAAAAAAGAATCGCTACATATTACTGACGAGCAAAAAAGTAAAATTTTAGGTTCTGAAGGTAGAGATTTCATTAAACCAAGAATCTCGACAGTTTTTGTAGACTCAATTATACCTAATAGTACAGCTTCTAAAGCTGGATTAAAAAAAGGAGATCAAATAGTAAAAATTGAAAGTGTTAAGTTTAACTATTTTGATGAGTTAACGACTCTACTTAAAGAAAACTCCGGCAAACAAGTATCTTTAACTGTTTTGAGAGGTAATAATGAAGTAAATTTAAGCACAACCATTTCAAAAGATGGTAAAATTGGATTCTTTCCTACAACAAAAGATAAAAATGATTTTTTAATAACTAATAAATTAAGCTTCTTTCAAGCTATTCCAGCAGCAATAAACGAGTCTTATACACAGTTCACATATAACATTAAACAGTTTAAATTGATTTTAAGACCTAAAACAGAAGCTTACAAACAAGTTATGAGTCCAATTGGTATCACTCAAAAATTACCAACTACATGGGATTGGGAATTTATTTGGGGCTTCACAGCAATGTTTTCGATTGGTTTGGCATTTATGAATCTATTACCAATACCAGGTCTTGATGGTGGACATGCTATTTTTACTATTGCTGAAATGATTACTGGCAAAACTTTAAGCGATAAAGCCGCAGAAAGAGTTCAGACTTTTGGAATGATTATCTTACTAAGTCTTATGGCTTTAACTTTCGGTAAAGATATATACCAAATCATCGCAAAGAATTTTTTGTAATTTTTTAAAACTTTTTGTTTGCGATTATAAAAATTCGATTATATTTGCACTCGCTAAAAAGATATTAATCTTCCTCCTTAGCTCAGTTGGTTAGAGCATCTGACTGTTAATCAGAGGGTCCTTGGTTCGAGCCCAAGAGGGGGAGCAACTTTTTAGCAAACACATAAACCTTTTAGGTGATTCCTCCTTAGCTCAGTTGGTTAGAGCATCTGACTGTTAATCAGAGGGTCCTTGGTTCGAGCCCAAGAGGGGGAGCAACTTTTTAGCAAACACATAAACCTTTTAGGTGATTCCTCCTTAGCTCAGTTGGTTAGAGCATCTGACTGTTAATCAGAGGGTCCTTGG
>CAMLKV010000387.1 GCA_946480635.1 uncultured Flavobacterium sp. | reverse complement strand
TAAAATTAGGCTATAATACAAATAATACACAAATTTTCACTTTTAAAAAGAGTTTTTAAAATAATTTTAATTTTACTGGTGTTACGGCGTTTATTTACCAAAAACAATATTTGCACCATCTACATCAACATTTAATGTATTTCTTCTTTTTGAGTAAATTTCTGTTATTCTTATGTCGTGATGTCTTGCATGATCACGAACTTTTATTGCTGGAACTCCACTATCTAATAAATCCGTAATTCCAGTATCTTTTAATCCATAAAATTGGTATTCTTTTCCTAATTCTAAGTTCTTTCTTAATTTTTCCCATTCAGTTGTTATTTTTCTAACTGGCATTTGTTTTTTTCCAGCTTTAAATCCGTTTAAAGAGAAAATAAAATCACTTGCCTCCGCATTGCTTATATGTCTTTCTAAAACTTTTAGGAAATTATTTGGAATTGTAACCGCTTCGCTTTTTTTGTTTTTAGATATTGTGCCATCAATAAATATTGTTTTGTTATTAATGTCTACATCAGAAACTTTTAGCTTCAGCATTTCTGAACTTCTTACAAGACAGTAGTAAGTCATTTCACAAACCAAGCCAAAAGAATTTTCAAGATCATTGGTGTAGTTCTTTATTTTGTCTTTCACAATTCCATTAAAAGCTATTCTTTTTTTATCAGGTTTTTTCATTCGCTGTATTCCAGTAGCGGGGTTCTCAATTAAAACCCCTCTTTGAACCAACCAGCTACAAAAAAGTTTCAAGAAAGTTAAATGATTGTTGCGTGTTACTGGTGATGAATTTCTATCGATATAAATCCAGTCCAGGTACTCAACACAAAACTTCTTATTTATTTCTACGGCAAAAGTGATTTGGTTTTTAGTCTCAACAAAAAGTTTTAAAAGATTGCAATTTGAATTGTAGCTTCTTTTCGTATCCGCCCTCATTACATTATCTGAAATCATTTTATCAACTGCTTTCAAAAATTCTTCAACAGCGGTTGTAAATCCTTTGTAATTCTTGCCAGTTTCTTCAAAATATGGAGACCAACCATTTAAAAGCTTTGCGTTGATTTTGAGTATTATTTTTTGAGCATGGCGCAATCTTTCCCTTTTATCTTTAATTACTGGTACTCTTAACCGAAATCGCTCTAATTTTTGAGATACTGGATTTTTAGCATAATAAACAATTAGCCAATCTTTTGACTGCTTTAATTCTGCTGGTTTAAAATCTACAAAGGCACTTGCCTTAACGCGAGAGGTGTTTTTTTGAAAATTTGGCATTTTTTTTTACCGCGCTTAAAAATTGATTTTTTAGCACCGCAAACAATTGACACAAATTTGACACAAGTTTTTAGGCTTGTTTCCCCGAACCCCTTTATTTATATAGGTTATATAGGATTAAGTGGAGAATACCGGATTCGAACCGGTCGCCTCTACGCTGCCAGCGTAGCGCTCTAGCCAAATGAGCTAATCCCCCTTAATAAAAACAAATATATAGATTTTGACAGATTATAGTTATTTTTGTCAAAAAAAATAAAATATGTCTGCTGATATAACCATCAAAATAACCGATAGAGAAGGAGTAACTCACGAAGTTCAAGCACCAACAGATATGAATATGAATATTATGGAAGTTGTTCGAATGTATGAATTGGCTCCAGAGGGAACTATTGGTATTTGTGGGGGTATGGCAATGTGTGCTTCTTGTCAGTGTTATGTGTTGAACGATGTTGAATTGCCTGAAAAAAGTGCAGATGAGGATGCAATGCTTTGGGAAGCTTTTAACGTTAAAGAGAATAGTCGTTTAGGGTGTCAAATCAATATCACTCCTGAGATTGACGGTTTGGCTGTTGAGTTGGCACCTGAGGGTTGATTGTAACTTTTTTGTAAAACAGTCGTATAAGCATTGTAACAAAATCAAAAAATGCAATCAAAATCTAATCTTCTGGGATTACATATTTTACTTACTTTACAATCCAAGATTTCTTCAAAATTAACCTCTCATCTTTCTTTTAAGGAATTTGTATATGCTGTACTTCAAAAATATTCTTTGGATAAAGTGGGAGAGTCTTCTTTTATTTTTGATAATGGAAGTTTTACTTCTGCCTTTTGTCTTATGGAGTCACATATCTGTATTCATACTTGGCCTGAAATAAATCAATTAACGGCTGATGTTTATTTATGTAATTATTCTAATGATAATACTCAAAAAGTTAGAGGAATCGCTAATGAAATAATTGAGTATTTTGAAGCAGATGTAATTAAAAAAATTGAGGTAGAAAGATGATAAACACAATAAATTGTCCTAAATGTAATACTACTACTTCTTTTAAAAATTCTGTCGATGCAGTAAGTTTTGGATGTGAGAGTTGTAAATCGTTGTTTGTAAAAAATCAGTTTGATGAATTGAAGTTTGTCAAGCAATTTCAATACAATCCTGTCGATATAGTACTTTCGCTGGGTGCTAAAGCCACATTTGATGATGAGGAATATGAAATAATAGGCTATGTAATTAAGAAAACAGATGGGATTTATTATTGGAGAGAATACACATTAAAATCTTTATCAGATAAATATGTTTATTTATCTGAAGCAAATGGGCATTGGATAATTTTAACACAAATTGAAAGCGATATTGATTTTGAAGGTAAGGCTTTATTGGATTATGAAGATGTGACTTACGACAAATATGGTATTACTTCAGCTTCAGTTGTAGGAGCTTATGGTTTTTTTGATATTAAAATTCCGAGTCAAAATGTGAAAATGTTAGAATATATCAATCCTCCTTTTATAATGTCTCGTGAAAAC
>CAMLKV010000386.1 GCA_946480635.1 uncultured Flavobacterium sp. | reverse complement strand
CTGCAGGACGTATTGATAAATTCAAAAACAAATACGCTAAATTCAGCAAATAATAACTGTTTTTATCTTGATATAAAAGCCTTTCCAATTGGAAAGGCTTTTTTTATTTAGGTTTTGTGGTTTTACTATTAAACTTTGTAACTTTGAGACATTATAAATCTGAACTGTAAAAAATGAATTATATACTTTTTGATGGTACCGTTCGCGATGCCCTTCTTCCATTTACTTTTACAAGGCCTGTTGCAGATATTCGTGTAGGGATTTTAACCATTCGTGAAAAATGGGAAAAATGTTTAGGATACACTACTACCACTGTAACCGAGGAATATCTTTCTGAGAAATATCCAATGGTTGAAATGGAGGAAAATGTTATGATTAATGCTTCTTTTTTACCAAATGATGTTTTAGTCGAAATGGTTAGATCATTGGAAGAAAACCAAGCCATTTTTTATAAAGAAGAAGTTATTGCATTTTTTAGTAAAGAAAATCAGGAAGTCGATTTTGATACTTTCGAAATTATAGAATACACAGACGAATGTCTTAGAATAGAACATACTTGGGATATTTTTTCAAAAAATGATGCTGCTTTACGTGAAGATTTTGAATTAATTACCGAAGGAAGGCATTCACAACCTATTCCAAAATCAGTAAATGTGTTATCTCCTGAAAATATATTCATTGAGGAAGGTGCAAAACTTGAATTTGTGACCCTAAATGCTTCGACGGGACCAATCTACATAGGTAAAAATGCCGAAATTATGGAAGGCTCTGTAATTCGTGGGCCTTTTGCGCTTTGTGATAATGGAAGGGTTAAATTAGCTACTAAGGTTTATGGAGCTACTACTGTGGGGCCACATTCGGTTATTGGCGGAGAAGTTAATAATTCTGTCTTGTTTGGCTATTCTAATAAAGGACATGATGGTTTCTTAGGAAATTCGGTTCTTGGAGAATGGTGTAATATTGGTGCCGATAGTAACAATTCTAATCTGAAAAATAACTACGAAGAAGTTAAGCTTTGGAGTTATGAAACCGAAGGTTTTGCAAAGACTGGTCTTCAGTTTTGCGGATTAATGATGGGAGATCATAGTAAATGTGGAATCAATACAATGTTCAATACAGGAACTGTAGTTGGAGTTTCGGCGAATATTTTTGGGTCTGGTTTTCCACGTAATTTTGTGCCAAGTTATTCTTGGGGAGGTGCCTCTGGGTTTACTACATATTTGACTTCAAAAGCATTTCAAACAGCTAAAATTGTAATGGCACGCAGACAGGTTGAATTTACTGATGAAGATGCCAGAATTTTAGAACACGTTTTTGAAGAAACAAAAAAATATAGAAAAGAGTAATCTAAATTTTATGGAAATTATAACACCACGATTGCGAGAGTAGTCGTGGTTTTTTATGTAAATTTATTCCTTAAAATTTTTAGAAATGTATAGAATAGAAAACGATTTGCTTGGGGATTTGCAAGTTCCTGAAAATGCATATTACGGAGTTCAAACGCAACGTGCAATTGAAAATTTTCACATATCTGGAGTTAAATTATATCAGTTTCCTGAATTTATAAAAGGTCTGGCCTATGTTAAATGGGCGGCAGCTGAAACCAATTTTGAACTTGGCTTATTAGACGAAAAAATAAAAAACGCTATCGTTCAAGCTTCAAAAGAAGTGATTGAAGGTAAATTTGACCAAGAATTTCCGGTTGATATGATTCAAGGAGGAGCAGGAACTTCTACTAATATGAATATCAATGAAGTATTGGCAAACCGAGCTTTGGAAATCATGGGATATAAAAAAGGGCAGTATCAATATTGCTCACCTAATGATCATGTAAATTTATCGCAATCTACAAATGATGCTTATCCAACGGCAATAAAAGTAGGAGCAATTCATTCGAATGTTAATATGATTGCTCATTTAAAATTGTTAATCCAATCTTTCAGAAAGAAAGGTGAAGAATTCAAACATGTACTGAAAATGGGACGTACTCAGTTGCAAGATGCTGTACCAATGACTCTGGGGCAAGAATTTGAAGCTTTTGCAGCGACTTTGGAAGAAGAAATCGAACGATTGACACAAAACTCAAACTTGTTTCTTGAGACAAATATGGGAGCAACAGCTATTGGTACTGGTTTGAATGCTGCGCCAGGATATGCCAAGCTTTGTGCTGAAAATTTAGCGAAAGTTACTGGACTTCCTATAGTTTCTGCACCAAATTTGATTGAAGCAACACCTGATACGGGATCATATGTTATTTATTCTTCTGCTTTAAAGCGCATGGCAATTAAAATGTCAAAGATTTGTAATGATTTGCGTTTGTTGTCTTCAGGGCCAAGATGTGGATTAAACGAGATTAATCTTCCTCCAATGCAACCAGGTTCTTCTATTATGCCTGGGAAAGTAAATCCTGTTATTCCTGAGGTGATGAATCAAGTGTGTTATAGAGTCATAGGAAATGATTTAACTGTTACTATGGCAGCTGAAGCTGGTCAGTTGCAATTAAACGTGATGGAACCAGTTCTTATTTATGCGATTTTAGAATCGATGCAGTTAATGAGTAATGCTATGGACACGTTGAGAGAAAAATGCATTGATGGTATAACGGCAAATGAAGAACATTGTAGAAATATGGTGTTGCATAGTATAGGAATAGTTACGGCTCTAAATCCTCATATTGGATACAAAAACAGTACTAAAATTGCTAAAGAAGCATTAGAAACTGGGAAAAGTGTTTATAATTTGGTTTTAGAGCATAACATATTGTCTAAAGAGCAGTTAGATGAGATTCTGAATCC
>CAMLKV010000385.1 GCA_946480635.1 uncultured Flavobacterium sp. | reverse complement strand
AACGGTTGTGCTGACCATGAGTAGCTTGTCCAACACCACCAAAACCGTGACGTTTTACAACCCCTTGGAAACCTTTACCTTTAGAAACACCTTGAACATCTACAAACTCCCCTTCAGAGAATAGATCTACAGTGATAACATCACCTAATTTGTGCTCGTTTTCAAATCCTTGGAACTCAACAACTTTCTTCTTAGCAACTGTACCAGCTTTTTTGAAGTGACCTTCTTCAGCTTTGATAGTATGCTTTTCAGTTTTGTCATCGAAACCAAGCTGAAGAGCCTCATACCCGTCAACCTCATTGGTTCTGACTTGGGTAACTACGCAAGGACCCACTTCAATAACAGTACAAGGGATGTTTTTCCCGTTCTCATCAAAGATGCTAGTCATTCCGATTTTCTTTCCGATTAACCCAGACATATTAAACTAATTATTAATTATTTATAAAATTTTATTTTTTGAGTGTGCAAAAGTAGGCATTATGTTTTGAATATCAAAACATAATGCCTAAATATTTACTTTCAGTGATTTATCACACTTTGATCTCCACTTCTACTCCACTTGGCAACTCTAATTTCATTAGAGCGTCGATAGTTTTTGAAGATGAAGAATAGATATCTAATAATCTTTTGTATGACATTACTTCAAATTGCTCTCTCGACTTTTTGTTAACGTGTGGAGAACGCAATACAGTAAAAATCTTTTTGTTTGTAGGTAATGGAATTGGACCAGTTACCACAGCTCCTGTACTTTTTACAGTTTTTACGATTTTCTCTGCTGATTTATCAACCAACATATGATCGTAAGACTTTAATTTTATTCTGATTTTTTGACTCATTTTCTTAAAAATTAAGCGTTACCTTTTGCTTTCTTAATTACTTCTTCTGAAATATTAGATGGAGTTTGCTCATAGTGAGAAAATTCCATAGTTGAAGTTGCACGACCTGAAGATAAAGTTCTTAAAGTTGTAACATATCCAAACATTTCAGATAATGGAACACTAGCTTTGATTGTTTTTGCTCCAGCTCTGTCTCCCATATCATTTACTTGACCACGACGACGGTTTAAGTCACCCACGATATCACCCATATTTTCTTCTGGAGTAATAACTTCAATTTTCATGATTGGTTCAAGGATTACAGCTCCAGCAGCTTTAGCCACTTCTTTATAACCCATTTTCGCAGCTAATTCGAAAGATAATGCATCCGAATCCACTGGGTGATAAGAACCATCTAATAAAGTAACTTTTAAGCTATCTACAACATATCCAGCTAAAGGCCCAGTTTTCATAGCTTCTTTGAAACCTTTTTCAACTGCAGGAATATATTCTTTAGGAACGTTACCACCTTTAACTTCATTTACGAATTGTAAACCAACAGTTCCTGGTTCAGCAGGCTCTAAACGGAAAACAATATCCCCGAATTTACCACGTCCACCAGATTGCTTTTTATACACTTCTCTATGTTGTGCAGATTTAGTAAACGCCTCTTTGTACTCAACTTGTGGCTCACCTTGGTTAACTTCCACTTTAAACTCACGTTTCATACGGTCTACTAAGATATCTAAGTGAAGCTCACCCATACCAGAGATAATTGTTTGACCTGAAGCCTCGTCTGTTCTAACTGTAAACGTAGGATCTTCCTCAGCTAATTTAGCCAAAGCCATACCCATTTTATCTACGTCAGCTTTTGTTTTAGGCTCGATCGCAATACCGATTACTGGATCAGGGAATTTCATAGACTCAAGGATAATTGGGTGTTTTTCATCACACATTGTATCTCCAGTCTTGATATCTTTAAAACCAACCGCTGCTCCAATATCTCCAGCCTCGATATAATCGATTGGGTTTTGCTTATTAGCATGCATTTGATAGATACGAGAAATACGCTCTTTATTACCTGAACGAGTGTTCAAAATATAAGAACCAGCATCTAAACGACCAGAATAGGCACGGAAGAAAGCTAAACGACCAACATAAGGGTCAGTAGCAATCTTAAATGCTAAAGCCGCAAAAGGCTCTTTTACATCTGGACGACGTAAGATTTTAGTTTGATCTTCCTCTAATAAATCTTGATCATCAGGATGAATACCTTCGATACCTTCTTTATCTAAAGGTGATGGTAAATATTTACAAACCGCATCTAACATGAACTGAACTCCTTTATTTTTGAAAGAAGAACCACAAATCATTGGAATGATTGCCATGTCGATAGTAGCAGCACGTAATGCATTGTTGATTTCCTCTTCAGTAATAGAGTTTTCATCCTCCATATATTTATCCAAAAGGTTTTCATCATACTCAGCAACCGCTTCGATTAATGCAGAACGATATTCTTTTACTTCAGCAACCATATCAGCTGGGATATCTACAATATCAAAAGTAGCTCCTTGCGTTTCATCATGCCATACGATAGCTTGATTTTTCACTAAGTCAACCACTCCTTTGAAATCTTGCTCCTCACCAATTGGCAATGTAATTGCAACAGCGTTAGATTTTAACATATCTCTAACTTGTTGACAAACATTTAAGAAGTTAGAACCTTGACGGTCCATTTTGTTTACGAATCCCATACGAGGAACTCTATATTGATCAGCAAGTCTCCAGTTAGTTTCTGATTGAGGCTCAACACCATCAACAGCAGAAAATAAGAAAACTAAACCATCCAATACACGTAACGAACGGTTTACCTCAACTGTAAAGTCAACGTGTCCCGGAGTATCGATAATATTAAAATGGTACGGTTTTGAATCAGGAGTGTTTTTTCCTTGCTCAGTTGGAAAATTCCAAGTACAAGTTGTAG
>CAMLKV010000384.1 GCA_946480635.1 uncultured Flavobacterium sp. | reverse complement strand
CGGCTTTTTTATCGACTATATATAAAAATACTGGAGCCGTTTATGTTTTTTCATCTCCCATAAACAAACAGAACAGTAATTTTCAAAACTCTCCACTAATTGTTCCGGTTTTCTACAAAATGGGAGTTAACAATAACAAGAACGGAGTAAAATTTGAAATTATTGGAAACAGCAAAACTATTCTTGTAGATGCATCCGTAAACAAAGATGAAGTTATTTCTGTTAAAAATAATAATGAGGACTTTATCCCCATGCAACAAATCATGGAAGACAAGGTGAAGTTTTCTAATGGTGATAATCCTAAAAAAGCGGGTAATTATGATATCGTTCAAGACAATAAAACCATTGGAAACCTTAGCTTTAACTTTGATCGAAAAGAAAGTAATTTAACAAAATCAAGCGACGAGAGTTTAGACAACTTAAACGAAATAGACAGTTTAGATATTTTTTTTGAAACCATTCAGATTGAGCGAACTGACAATCAAATATGGAAATGGTTTCTTATTTTTACACTACTATTCTTTATACTTGAAATTCTTATACAAAAATTCATAAAATGAACTTAATTTTTAAAAAAGCCCGACTTATTGAACCTGGAAATTTGTTTCACAACCAAGTGATTGACATCAAAATAAAAGATGGAATCATTCAAAAAGTTGGCACAAATATTCAATCAGAAGAAGGCTTCAAGGAAATTGAGTTAGATAATTTGCATGTTTCAGCCGGTTGGTTTGATATAAGTGTATCGCTAGGAGAACCAGGTTATGAAGAGAGAGAAACCATAACTAATGGTTTACAAGTTGCTGCTAAATCAGGTTTTACTGGTATTGCGTTACAACCAAATTCAAACCCAATCATAGACAATCAATCACAAATACATTTTGTAAAACAAAAAGCTAATAATTCAGCTACAGAAGTTTTCCCTATTGGAGCTTTAACTAAGAATAGTGATGGTGTTGAGCTTGCAGAATTGTTTGATATGAAAAACGCTGGGGCCATTGCTTTTGGCGATTACAACAAAAGTATTGATAATTCCAATTTACTAAAAGTAGCTCTACAGTATACTCAAGACTTCGACGGTTTGGTAATCGCTTTTTCTCAGGATAATAACATTAAAGGAAAAGGTATTGTTAACGAAGGAATTTCGGCAACACAATTAGGTTTAAAAGGAATACCTTCATTAGCAGAAGAAATAATAATTAATAGAAACCTTTTCATTTTAGAATATACAGGAGGAAAACTACACATTCCTACAGTTTCAACTGCAAAATCAATTCAGTTAGTTCGTGATGCAAAAGCCAAAGGATTATCGGTTACTTGTAGTGTTGCAGTTCACAATTTATTTTTTAATGATGATGTTTTAAAAGGATTTGACGCTAACTTTAGAGTTACACCACCAATAAGAACTGAAGAAGATCGAAAAGCTCTAATCGAAGGTGTTATAGACGGAACAATTGACTGTATCACATCTGACCACAACCCAGTAGATATTGAACACAAAAAACTTGAATTTGATTTAGCTAAAAATGGAACTATTGGGCTAGAAAGTGCTTATTGTGCTTTACAAACTATTTTACCTACTGAGATTATTATTGAAAAATTAATTGCTGGTAGAAAGATCTTTGGTTTAGATAATGTTTCAATCAAAGAAGGAGAAAAAGCTAATATTTCTCTTTTTAATCCTCACGGGAGTTCAGAATTTAGTTCAGAAAATATACTTTCGAAATCTAAAAATTCAGCTTTTTTAGGAAGTACATTAAAAGGTAAAGTATACGGAATTTACAATCAAGGAAGTCTAACTTTAAACAATTAATCATGCACACAATTGAAGAAGGTAAAAATGCTGCTATAATCAGTTACATTACAATAATAGGTACTGTGATTGCTTTTTTTATAAACAATGAAAAGAAAAATCCATTTGCTTCATTCCACATTCGTCAAGCATTGGGAATCAATTTAACTTACTTTGCTCTTGGTTATTTCATTGGTTACTTTGACAGCTGGTTAATATCAAGTGCATATTGGACTTTCATATTTGTACTTTGGTTATATGGCTTCTTAGGAGCAATTCAAGGTGAACAAAAAATAGTACCATTAGTTGGTGAGTGGTATCAAAAAATATTTCAAAATTTAAATTAATGCAATTTTCATTACATCACTTAGTTAGAGAACCTAAAGTAAAACTTGATAAAAATCCGCTTCTTTTATTGCTTCATGGCTATGGAAGTAATGAAGAAGATTTATTTTCTTTTGCCTCAGAATTACCAGACGAATATTATGTCATTTCTGCACGTGCTCCTTATGACTTAATGTATAACGCCTATGCTTGGTATGCAATAAATTTTGATGCAGATGAGAAAAAATTTTCTGATTTAGATCAAGCTAGAACATCTCGTGATTTGATTGCTACTTTCCTTGATGAATTAATAGCTAATTACGCAATAGATTCAAAAAAAGTTACATTAATTGGTTTCAGTCAAGGTTGCATTTTAAGCTATGCTATTGCTTTATCTTACCCAGAAAAAGTACAACGTGTTGTTGCTATGAGTGGGTATTTTAATGATGATATTGCAAAGGAAGGTTTTAAAAATAATGACTTTTCGAATTTGAAAATATTTGCATCGCACGGAAATGTGGATCAGGTAGTTCCTGTTGAATGGTCACGTAAAGCAAAACCAGTTTTAGATAGTTTACACATACAAAATATTTATAAAGAATATCCTGTAGGACATGGCGTAGCTCCACAAAATTTCTATGATTTTAGAAATTGGCTGGAAGATACAAAATAAAAAAGGAACTCATG
>CAMLKV010000383.1 GCA_946480635.1 uncultured Flavobacterium sp. | reverse complement strand
CAAAGAGAAAGCGTCCATCCTCCGATATATCTGCGTGCCTTAAATACAAAATATTCCAAAAATTATTGAATTATTCTTACGCCATCCAATTTGGGTCATCCCGTTTTCCGGCCACCAACAAATCTTCGACTGAGTCCGTTCCAATTTTGTGGAAGAAAAGTGAATGGAATTCGTGTTTTTCCGTCGATGAACCCTCGGTCGCACTTTTATGACTTGGATATTTCTAAAAAAGTGTAAATTAAAATTTAATTCAAATATAATTAAATTTGTGATTGTGAATGAAAAAAAAGAAGTATTATCGAAAAGATTATATTACAATCACAACCCAAATTTGAATAATAATATAGACATAATTAGCAAAGTTGTCTCTCAAGATTCTATTAAATACACCTTTAGAAGTAATTTAAAACTTGGAGAAATAAGCTATAGTATTTTACCATCCAAAACAATTACAAAGCCTAATAAATATTCAATTCATTCAAGTTTTTTAATCAATAATAACATTAAAAGAAATCTGAATAATGTAGCTTATTATTTAAGTGATTACAACAGATTAAAACATTTTGAACTAGACAATGCATTATACTGTACTGAGTATAAATATAACTTTCTAACAAGCTTTAATGTACCAGAAGAAAAATTTAAAGCAGAACATGGATTAACTTTAACAGGTAAAATAAACACCCCTATTAACTATAAAGATTATAAAGTAAACCTTTTAAGCATAACAAGCGGAAATAGAATAACAACTTACATTAACGAAAAAAATGAATTTAGATTTGAAAATCTTATAGTAGACGATTCAACTTCGGTACATCTTACTTTAATAGATAAAAAAAATGTCGCAAAAGAATTTTCTTCTACATACAACTTGATAAAAGCTAAAAGTTCATTTTTTAAGCCTATAAATATTACATCATATTGCCCTGAAAACATTATTAAAAAAGATGAATTAGACAACATAAGCTTTCCTCAACTTAGCAAAGGAACTAAACTATTAGATTCTATATCGATTAAAAAAACAGGTGTCAAATCACCAAAACTAACCAACTATAAAAACTCAGCATACTTGAGCAGTATGGTAGATGGTTATAAAATTACAGATGATGTAGCAAAAAACTTTCGTGATGTTATTACGTTCTTATCAACCAAGGGGTTTGATGTAGCTACTGAAGGAGGCCAAGTTACAATTGTAAGTAGGGTATCTAGAAGTTTTTCACAATCCAGAGAACCAGCAATAATGGTAGACAATTCACCAATAGCAGACGTTAATTATCTTTATGGAATGAGAATGGCTGATGTAGATGAAATTTACATCAACAAAAGAGGTTACGGAGCTGGCGGTATGGGACGCAACGGAGTAATCAGTATTTTTACCAAAAAAACATATGGAAGTAAAGGGAAATATTCATCCCCTTCTAAAAATTATATTTGTGAGGGCGGTTTCACATCATTTTTACCCTTCAAAAGTATTTTACCTATTAATTTCTCTGATGAAAGTTTTGTAAACTTTGGAAGCTTTTTTTGGAATGCTAAAACAAATACTAATGCCGCCGGTGTTTTTGAAGTAACATTACCTAAAGCTGTTAATGAAAATGTAATAATATATATGGAAGGGATAAATAGTTCTGGATTAATCTTATCTAAAACTATTGATATAAAGCTCTAAAAAACATATTCCCAAAAAATCTTTGAGCTGTTCATTTGAACAGCTTTTTTACTTTCTAATAGTTTATTGATGTATTTTTACTTTATTCAAAATCTGCAAAAACTCTTCGTAAAATAATGGAATCCGAAATAAACATCTCAAGAAACAAAAAACCTTTTAATAAATTGTTACTTCTTATCCCATTAACATTTATTCCTATAATAAGAGTAGGACTTAAGAATTTCGAAACAAATATTGCTTTATCCGTTTCCCTTTTTCTTTATTGTTTATTGATGTTTATATTCTTCGTAAATGCTTTAAAAAAAACATCACCAGCTTTAACAATTAACAACTCTGGATTAACAGACAATATTAGCATTGCTAATGCAGGATTAATTACATGGAACGAAATAATAAACTTTGAAATTTTAAAAAGTGCTGGTCATCCACATTTATTTGTATTTGTGAAAAATTCTGAAAAATTTATCGAAAACAAATCTTGGTTTACAAAAGGGATGATAACACAACTTAATAAAGACAAAGGAAGCCCAATAGCGATTGATTTAAATCAAATTGATATTGATTCAAAAGAACTTCTCAAAATACTACATGAATTTAAAGAGACTCACAACTAAGTAAATTATATTTTCCTTAAATTAGTAATCACAAAAAAACTATCATGACAGACAATTTTGTTTCATTACACAGAGTACTAACCACTACTCCTGAAAAAGTGTATCGCGCTTTTACAGACGCTACTGCAATTGCATCATGGCTTCCTCCTTATGGTTTCTTATGTGTGGTTCACAGCATGGAGCCTAAGATTGGTGGTAGTTTTAAAATGTCTTTTATTAACTTCACAACAAACAATGGACATTCTTTTGGTGGTAAATACCTCGAACTTAAACCTAATGAATTCATTAAATACACAGACACCTTTGATGATCCAAATTTACCAGGAGAAATGACGACATCTGTTTGGATAAAAGAGGTAATGTGTGGCACCGAGATAAAAATATTACAGGAAAACATCCCTTCAGCCATCCCTTCAGAAATGTGTTATTTAGGTTGGCAAGAGTCTCTTGAAAAATTAAAAAAACTAGTAGAACCTGTAATTCCTGATGCATAGTATACACATCTTAATCATTCTTCCTTT
>CAMLKV010000382.1 GCA_946480635.1 uncultured Flavobacterium sp. | reverse complement strand
CGCATCTCTGTTCTGAAAAATTATCTCTCCCAGAAAAATGGTGGCGCGATGTTCAAAGCTCTTAAATACACATAACCTTGCCCACGGTGATGAATTTCATTATCAATAAAATACAAAATGTTTTGGATGATTGGGAATTCATACTGTCCGAAAAGATTAAAGGTTTCGCTAAAATCTTCTACCGATAATTGCTGCCAAAGCAAATCAATTTCCTTGGTATCCTTATCCCATTGTTCCAAATACTGTGCTTTCGTTGTAAATCCTTGTGTTGAACCTTCTGTAAAAGGCTGTACATCTCTATTGACAATTCCTCTTAACGCTGGGGCAGCTATAGCCAAAAGTTCATCAGCTAATTTTGCAAACGGACGCATTTCGCCTACTGAAAATTCGAAGAAATCTTTTTCAGGAAATAATTCTATTACACGTCTCGTCAACGCTCTGTGCCCTTGCCAGTGTTTTAATAAATCCTCTTGACTGATTACCTGTGAAACTGTTTCTGTGTTCATATTATTAATGTTTTAATGATTACTGAAACAAAATTAAGAGGGGCTAGTGACAACAGTTTGTCAGTAGGAAATTAGAATTTTAAAAAATTTTACGCCTGAAAAAACTTTGTACCTTTGTCCCTCAGAAAATGAATAACAATGATAGAAGATAAAACTCCACAAAGAACCAGTATTGCACAGTTAGGCGAATTCGGTCTTATTGAACATTTGACTAAACATTTCGAAATAAAAAACCCATCGACTTTAAAAGGAATTGGTGACGATGCTGCCGTTTTGGATTTCCAAAATAAAAAAGCAGTAATTTCTACAGATTTATTGATTGAAGGGGTTCATTTTGATTTAGCTTACATGCCATTAAAGCATTTGGGCTATAAAGCTGTGGTGGTAAATGTATCAGACATTTATGCTATGAATGCCAAAGCAACTCAGATTACAGTTTCTGTAGCGGTTTCCAATCGTTTTCCTTTGGAAGCATTGGAAGAATTATACGAAGGAATTACTTTGGCAGCTAAACAATATGATATTGATGTTGTGGGTGGAGATACTACCTCATCTCAAAAAGGTTTAATCATTTCAATTACTGCTTTAGGTGAAGCTGACGTCCAAGATATTGTTTACCGTAACGGAGCAAAACAAGGAGATTTATTAGTGGTTTCGGGAGATTTAGGAGCTGCTTATATGGGACTACAAGTTTTGGAGAGAGAAAAGCAAGTATTTCAAGTAAATCCTAATAACCAACCTGACTTAGACAATTATACTTATTTAATTGAAAGACAGCTTAAGCCCGAAGCTCGTAAGGATGTTGCAGAAATTTTGAAAGCGTTAGACATAAAACCTACAGCAATGATTGATATTTCTGATGGATTATCTTCGGAAGTAATGCATTTGTGCAAACAATCAAATGTGGGATGTAATGTGTACGAAGACAAATTACCAATGGACCCTCAATTCATTAATGTATGTGAAGAATTCAATATAGACTCAACGACGATTGCCTTAAATGGTGGTGAAGATTACGAATTATTGTTTACCATCAAAATGGATGATTTTGATAAAATAAAAGGAAATCCGAATTTCACCGTTATTGGTCACATGACTCAAGAAAGTGAAGGAATTCATTTAGTGACTCGCGCCAATACAAAAATCGCATTAAAAGCTAGAGGCTGGAATGCTTTACAGGAAGACTAAAAAACCAATTTTAGATAAAAAAGAAATCCCAAACTTTCACTTCGATTAGCTCAGTGACCGTTTGGGATTTTATATTTTATTGAGATTTTTCTAGTAGCCAAGTTTTGTTCTTACTCTTTTCAAAACCCCATCGGCCACTGCTGATGCTTTTTGAGCTCCTTGAAGCAACAAAGCTTCAAGCTCATCCAAATTGTTCATATAATAGTTATAACGCTCTCTTTCGGTCGCAAACTTTTCTATAATCAATTCAAATAAAGCCTGTTTTGCGTGACCATATCCAAAATCACGGTTTACGTTTTTATATTTTTCTTTCATATTGGCGATTTGTTCTTCGTTAGCCAATAATTTAAAGATTGTAAATATTTTACACGTATCTGGATTTTTTGGTTCTTCTAACGGTGTACTATCCGTTTCAATGCTCATCACTTGTTTACGAAGTGCTTTGTCA
The DNA here is from genome assembly GCA_946480635.1 of uncultured Flavobacterium sp. The sequence goes on along the minus strand of CAMLKV010000382.1, from coordinate 662 downwards.
TCAAGGAAAATATTAATGATATTATTACGTGATTTACTCATTTTTTCACCATCGGTTCCAGGAACCAACATTGTGTCTTCACCAGTTAATGCTTGGGGCAACACAAATGTTTCACCCATTTGATGATTAAAACGAGAAGCAACATCGCGAGTAATTTCGATATGTTGTAATTGATCTTTTCCTACTGGAACTACTTCTGCATCATACAATAAAATATCGGCAGCCATTAACATTGGATACGTAAACAAACCAGCATTCACATCTTCTAACCTATCTGCCTTATCTTTAAATGAATGTGCTAGGGTTAAACGCTGAAAAGGAAAAAAACAACTCAAGTACCAAGACAATTCTGTAGTTTGTGGCACATCGCTTTGACGATAAAAAACAACCTTAGAAGGATCTAACCCACAGGCAAGCCATACTGCAGCAGTACTATTTGTGTTTCCTCTTAATGTTTCACCGTTTTTTATTTGTGTAATCGAATGCAAATCGGCGATAAAAAGAAACGATTCATTCGAAGGATTCTCGGCCATTTTGATAGCTGGTAAAATCGCTCCTAATAAATTCCCTAAATGCGGGGTACCTGTACTTTGGATTCCGGTAAGTATTTTTGCCATTATAAGTTTTATCTATTTTTAGCAAAGTTAATTCTTTTGTGAGAT
>CAMLKV010000381.1 GCA_946480635.1 uncultured Flavobacterium sp. | reverse complement strand
TCAGTGTGTTGTGTCTAATAATTTAGTTTCCAATAGTATTCCGTTTGGACAAACACAAAAACCAAAACTGTGGGATTATGCAGATAACGTTGACACATTAGACTTTTTGTTACAATTATAAAGCACGAAAACGTTTTCGTTAATAAACTAAAGCCTAATGTTAACAACAATTAGGCTTTTTTGTTATCTATTTCACGAAATTTGTGATGATTTTAAAAAATCCGATAAACAACACATACAAAACAATGAAAAAACACAATTACAGCGCCGGACCATGTATTTTACCGCAGGAAGTTTTTGAGCAGTCTGCAAAAGCTATTCTAAATTTTAACGGAATGGATTTGTCCATCCTTGAAATTTCACATCGCAGTAAGGAATTTGTCTCGGTGATGGAAGAAGCACGTGCTCTAGTTCTAGAACTTCTTGGATTAGAAGGTAAAGGTTACCAAGCGTTATTTTTACATGGAGGTGCTAGCCTAGAATTCCTGATGGTTCCCTACAACTTAATGAAGGAAAATGGTAAAGCAGCTTATCTTGACACAGGAACTTGGGCAAGCGGAGCAATTAAAGAAGCAAAACATTTTGGAGAGACTATTGTCGTAGCATCCTCAAAGGCTGACAATTACACACATATTCCTAAAAATTATGAAGTTCCTACTGATGCGAATTTTTTCCACTGTACCAGTAACAATACAATTTTTGGAACGCAGATGAAATCATTCCCAGAATTGAATATCCCAATTGTATTTGATATGAGTTCGGATATTTTTTCAAGATCATTGGATTTTTCCAAATTTGATTTGATTTATGCAGGGGCACAAAAAAATATGGGTCCCGCAGGAGCTACTTTAGTAGTGGTTAAAGAAGAAATTTTAGGTAAAACTGGAAGATATATTCCTTCAATGTTAGATTACCAACAACATATTGCCAAAGAAAGTATGTACAATACACCCCCAGTATTTCCTATTTATGCTTCTTTACTAACATTAGAATGGTTAAAAAGGCAGGGCGGAATCAAAGCCATTGAAAAAATGAATGAAGCGAAAGCCAATTTACTGTATACCGAGATTGACCGAAATCCGTTATTCAAAGGAACTGCTGCTGTTGAAGACAGAAGTTTTATGAACGCTACTTTTGTACTGAATGATGAAAGCCATACTGAAACTTTTGACAAACTTTGGAAAGCTTCTGGAATATCGGGATTAACAGGTCACCGTTCGGTAGGTGGTTATCGTGCTTCAATGTACAATGCCTTAATGCTTGAAAGCGTTCAGGTTCTGGTTGACGTAATGAAAGATTTGGAAAATAAAATATAATTAGCCCCGATAGAAGTGACATCCTTTTTTGTTGTCTGAGGTTCTCGAAGACAACAAAAAAGATACAACGAATAGCGGGACTAGCTCCTAAATAAAATAAACACAATGAAAATTTTAGCAAACGACGGGATTTCAAAAAGCGGGATTGCACATTTGGAAAACGCCGGATTTGAAGTAATTACTACAAAAGTGGCTCAGGAACAGGTAGCCAATTATATAAACACACACCAAGTTGCAGTATTATTAGTGCGTAGCGCAACCAAAGTACGTAAAGACATTATCGACGCGTGTCCTTCCTTAAAAATTATTGGTCGTGGCGGTGTTGGAATGGACAATATTGATGTTGATTATGCCATTTCAAAAGATATTCAGGTAATCAACACACCAGCTTCTTCATCAAATTCTGTGGCTGAACTGGTTTTTGCTCATTTGTTTAGTGGTGTTCGTTTTTTACATGATTCTAACAGAAATATGCCGCTAGAAGGTGACAGTAATTTTGATGGATTAAAGAAAGCCTATGCTAACGGAATAGAACTTAGAGGAAAAACAATTGGTATCATCGGTTTTGGGCGTATTGGTCAAGCTGTTGCCAAAATGGCGCTGGGATTGGGTATGAAAGTAATTGCTTCCGACAGTTTTGTAGGTAAAGCACAAATTAGAGTTGAATTTTACAACAATCAATTTATAGATCTGGAAATAGCTACTGAACCAGTTGAAGAATTATTAAAACATTCTGATTTTATAACGCTTCATGTTCCTTCACAAGACGGTTATTTGATATCTAAGAAAGAATTCGATATTATGAAAGAGGGTGTAGGAATCATAAACTGTTCACGTGGCGGCATTATTAATGAAGTGGATTTGGTTGAAGCTTTGGACAGCAAAAAAGTAGCTTTTGCAGGACTTGATGTTTTTCAGGATGAACCAACGCCTGCAGTACAAATTTTAATGCATCCACAAATATCTTTAACACCTCATATTGGGGCAGCTACAGTTGAAGCTCAGGATAGAATTGGATCAGAATTAGCAGACCAAATTATAACATTATTAAAACACGAAATCTAAAATTTTAGAAACCGCTATAATTTGAACTAAGGAATTATGTCAGGATTAATAGACTTACTAAATAGCGATTTAGGCAAACAAATTATTTCAAGTGTAGGACAACAAGCAGGAACTACTGAAGGAGAAACTTCATCTGTTTTGAACTCGGCTTTACCTACTCTACTTAATGCTATGCAAAATAATGCTTCTACTGAACAAGGAGCTGGTGGTCTATTAGGAGCACTTTTAGGAGGAAAACATGATGGTGGTTTGTTAGATAATCTTGGCGGATTGATAGGAAATGGTGGTGTTGATACTGAAGACGGTGGAAAAATTTTAGGCCATGTTTTAGGGGATAATCAAGCTAATGTTGAAAATTCTATAAGTCAAAGTACAGGAGTAAGTTCAGACAAAATAGGAATGATACTAAAAATTGCAGCTCCTATTT